>CADAWW010000031.1 GCA_902791675.1 uncultured Bacteroidales bacterium | reverse complement strand
GATGGATAAATATACTGCCGGCATTGTACTTACGGGAACAGAGATAAAGAGTATCCGCAAGGGCAAGGCCAGTCTGGTGGATACATACTGCATGGTACATCACGATGAGGTGTGGGTGAAGAATATGTACATTGCACAATATGAGCAAGGCTCGTATAACAACCATGTGGAGCGCAGAGACCGTAAACTGCTGCTGAACCGTAGAGAAATACGTAAGATTCAGAATACAGTAAAGGCCCCAGGATTCAGTATCGTCCCCGTCTTACTGTTTATTGACGAGAACGGAAGGGCTAAACTGGATATCCATATTGCCCGTGGTAAGAAGGAGTATGATAAGCAGTTTAAGAAAAGCATATAAAGACCCCCTCTAACTCCCCCTATATGGGGAGGACAAGGAAAAGAGTATAAGTAATAATGGGAGTTAAAATGGACAAAACAATCTATTCATGGAGCATCAGAATCTTTCTTTGTCTGTTGGTTCTGACGGCTTGTTCGAAGCGAGAGGCGAAAGACCGAGTAGATGCTTTGCCTGAGATATTCCCTGATTATATTGGCGTTACAATTCCGGCCAATATCTGCCCTATGAACTTTTCTGTCCCCGATGCTGATTATGTTCGGGCTGTGATAAAGAACGAAAGGGGAGAGGAGATAGATGTTTGTGGTAAGAATCATGTAGAGTTTCCGGAGAATGCCTGGCATAAGTTGCTCAATGGGACAAAGGTTCTGGATGTAACAGTATCTGCCTGGACAGAGAATCATCCGGTAGGTGTAACTTATAAGTCTTTTACCATTAATGTGACAAAAGACGAGATTGATCCCTGGATTGCCTATCGTTTGCTACCACCCGGATACGAGGGTTGGAACAGAATGGGTATCTACCAGCGTAACCTGACGAACTTCGACGTAGAACCTATCGTTGAGAATACGCAGAACAACTGGGGGTGTGTAAACTGCCATTCCTTCGCCAACTACAACCCAAAGGACTTTACTTTCCATGCCAGAGGAGAGAACGGTGGTACCATTGTGATGCGTGACGGCAAAATGAAGAAGGTTGACATTAAGGCTATGAGTAACGGAAGGCACGGTTCGTATAACATTTGGCATCCTTCGAAACGTTATATAGCTTTCTCAAGCAACTCCACACACCAAAGCTTCTATGGGCAGAGTAAGGATAAGATAGAGGTTTACGACCTGTGGTCTGATCTGATAGTTTATGACATTGATAACGAGAAAGTATTGCAGGACGAAAGGTTCACGGACACGCTGAACCTGGAGATGTTCCCTTCTTTCTCGCCCGACGGGAAATGGCTTTACTTCAGTACGGCTCATCCTGTCCGGATGCCAATGGAAAACGATAAGTTGCATTATAGCATCGTTCGGGTTCCTTTCGATGAGGATACAGGTAAATTAGGTGATGTCGATACGGTGTATAGCTCCTACGAAAGAGGAGGCACCGCTATGATGCCCCGTATTACCCCCGATGGCAGATTCATGCTTTTCTCTCTTTCGGACGGCGGAGCCTTTAATCTGTATCATACAGAGTCAGACCTACAGATGATGGACCTGCAGACACGAGAATTGTTACCGACAGACATCCTGAACAGCCCCCGCTCAGAAAGTTATCATGCCTGGAGCAGCAACGGTAGATGGATGATGTATATGACCAAACGTTTCGACGGCCGTTATAGCCGTCTGATGCTTGCATATTGGGACGGCACGAAATTTCACAAGCCATTCCTGCTGCCACAACAGAATCCCGAAGATAACACATTGTTACTTATGGCATATAACATACCGGAATTCATTAAGGCACCAGTTGTGGTTTCTAAAGATGAAATGGCTGAATTCTTTAAACAATAAAAGCCCCCTCCATCTCCCCCTTGGGGGAGTGACAAAAACAGATAATAAATTATGGAACAGAAAAAACATAATCATTTTAGGACAACCAACTCCTCCTCCAAAGGGGGAGGTCGGGAGGGGGCCATATATTATACGGTTCTGGTTGTGTTGATAATAATCTTTGGTATTTATACTGCCAAGGAATTTCCATATACCTATATTACAATGGAAGGTGACAACTTCTGGGTACTGACGTGGGATTTTTGGCGCCTGAAATTGGCGACATTACCAGCTGTTACTACTTGGTTGACCAACTATTTGATCCAGTATTATGCTGCAGTTCCAGTTGCTGCCTGTATCCAGTCTTTGGCGTTAGGAATTGTTGGTGTTCTGGCACATAGCTTCTTAAAGATTACATTTAGTAAGAACTGGGTTTATTGGTTCGGCTTGTTGCCTCCTGTTATACTTGGCTTCTATTGCACCTTCTGTTTATCTTTCCAACTGCAACATATTTTCCTTTTTCTCTTGCTTCTTTTATTCAATCTGATACGAACCTTTACAGGGCGGATACTGTTTAGCCTGTTATGCGTTCCCATAGGTTTCTTTCTTCTTACTACTCCCATGCTTGCCATTCTCTTGATTATCCAAGCAGCCTTGGCTTTCAGCATCTATGGCATAAAGAAGTGTGCGTACTGGATTTTACCATTGATTCTTTTAGGAGTAACCCCTCAGATATACAGTCAGCAGTTAGCTTTTATTCCCTTTGCAGCACGCTACGATAAATGGGGAACATATTTCGATCCTTTAACAAGTGCATATAGCCATGATGGAGAATACATTAAGAAATGTGTCTGCATGGCTAACGAAAACCGTTGGGGAGATTTGCTATATAAAGAGCATATTAAAAGTGATGCACAACGTGGTAACGCATCGGCATTGCGGTATGCCTTACTTGCAGAGTCAGCTCTTGGAACATTGCCTGAGAATTTATTGGATTATCCGATAAATGACGAGAACCTGTTTTTATATCCTCACTTATCGAATCGTGTTGCTTCTCCCTTTAACAGACTATTTTATTTGAACTTAGGTGTTTATGATGAAGCATTCCATCATGCCCAGGAATATAGTTTGCTAACAGAAAACGGAAACTGTTTCTCAAGCTTGAGACAGCTGATTGATTATAGTATAGAAGAAGGAGAGTGGGAGATAGCAGACAAGTTCCTTACTATTCTTTCCAAGTCTTCTTGTCACAAGGATTTTATAAAGGATAGACGTGCTATGATGCAAAATGCAAAGAAGAACTTCAACAAGAATATAGCCTTACGTGCGGATAATTTTGTGGGCGGATATCCTTTCCCTGTAGAAATGCTAAGGTTGGCCCGTTATTATAAAGATTCGCCAAACAGGAAAAAGATGGTTGACTATGCTATCTGTGCTTACATAATCCGAGGAGATTATAATAGCTTTATGATTGCCATCAATGCTTTTGACTTTTATAAAGACAAAGAGTTACCGAGAGCATATAGCATGTTTAGAAACAATTTTAAATAAAGAGATATGAAAGCACTAAAGTTATTGGCCATAATGGCTGTTTTCTGTCTTACCGGTTGTAAGCAGAAGTACGAGTATCAGACTGTTGAGAACGACCCTCTGAATACAAAAATGTTCACTTTGCCCAATGGGTTGAAGGTTTATATGACTGTCAACAAGGAGCAGCCCCGTATTCAAACCTATATTGCTGTGCATGCCGGCAGTAAGCACGAGCCGACAGAGACAACAGGTCTGGCTCATTATCTGGAGCATATGATGTTTAAGGGCAGTACCAATTTAGGTACAACAAACTACGAGGAAGAAAAAGTCTTGTTGGATAAGATAACAGAACTTTACGAGGTTTACAGAGCTACTACAGATCCGGAAGAGCGCAAGGCTATTTACCACCAGATAGACAGCATCAGTTACGAGGCCAGCACATACTTCATTCCCAATGAATATGATAAGGTTATGGCCAACATAGGCAGTGATGGCAGTAATGCGTTTACCAGTAACGACCAGACGGTTTATATGGAAGATATCCCCAGCAACCAGTTGGAGAATTGGGCAAAGGTTCAGTCAGACCGCTTCAAGAATATGGTTTTGCGTGGTTTCCACACAGAACTGGAGGCTGTTTATGAGGAATATAATAAGTATCTGAACAGCGATTGGGACAAGCTGTCAAATGCAATCTTCGGTACCCTGACTCCTACTCATCCCTATAATCATTCTGTTATCGGTTTGGGTGAGCATCTGAAGAATCCAAGTCTGAAGAATATCATGGAGTTCTTCCATACATACTATGTCCCCAATAATGTGGCAATTTGTATGAGTGGCGACTTCAATCCAGACGAAGCTATGGATATTATAACCAAATACTTCGGTGACTGGGAGAAGAAAGAAGATTTAAAGCAGCCTGAGATTGAGGCACAGCCCGAACTTACCGCTGTAGTTGAGAAAGAGGTGGTAACGCCCAATCCCGAGTCAGTTTTGCTGTCGTGGCGTTTCGATGGAATTAACAGCCACCAGAGTGACACATTAGCTCTTTTGGCTCAGGTATTGCACAATGGTAAGGCCGGATTACTGGATCTGGACTTGAACCTTCCCCAGAAAGTCAATTCAAGTGAGAGTGAGATCGTATCTTATTGCGATTATACTGCATTCCTGTTGGCAGCCATGCCTCAGCCTGGACAAACTTTAGAGAGCCTGCGTGATTTGCTGGTTCAGGAAGTGGAGAAGGTTAGAAATGGAGATTTTTCTGATGACTTGGTCAAGAGTATTATCACCGAAAAGAAACTGGCAGAACAGCATATGCTTGAAGAAAATGCAGCAAGAGCTATGCAGTATGTAGATGCTTTTACTAATGATGTTGACTGGGCTGACGCAGTTGGAAAATTAGGCAGAATAGAGAAGCTGACGAAAGAAGATATTGTAGCTTTTGCCAAGAAGCATCTGAAAGTCGACAATTATGTATGCGTTTACAAAAGAATAGGCGAGGATAAGAATGTTAAACCTGTCGAGAAACCTGCTATCACTCCTATCCAGATGAACCGTGATACGGTAAGTGTATTTGCAAAAGATATACTGAATGGCGAGGTAAAGCCGATAGAACCTGTATTTGTCGATTTAAAGAATGACATAACATACCTTACAGCCAAAGGTGATATCCCTGTATTGTACAGAAAGAATGACCTGAACGGTCTTTTTAATCTAAGCTATCGTTATGAGATAGGTACTACATCTGTTCTGGATGGTGGCCTGAACCGTTATATCCCATTAGCTACCGAGTATATTGATTATCTGGGAACGGACAGCATGTCTGCCGAACAGATAAAGCAGCAATTCTATCAGTTGGGATGCCGATTCGATATCAGTTGTAACATGCGTACTACTACTGTTTCTCTCAGTGGTCTGCAAGAGAATATGGAGAAAGCCGTCGCACTGATGGAAAAGGTACTCTCTACAGCTAAGCCTGATTCAATGGCACTTCAGAATTTGATAACAACAAAGCTTCAGGAACGCGAAAACATCCTTAATATGTTCGACGCTTACAGCTATTATTTGCGTAACTATATGCGTTATGGTTTACCTGGCGTGGAACTGGAACTTACGAATCAGGAACTTACGGATGCTATTTCTAAAAGTGATGCTCTGGTAGGCATAATCCGTGACTTGTCTGACTATGAACATGTCATAACCTATTATGGTCCTATGCAGACGGATAAACTGATAACCGTCATCAATAAAGAACATCAGTCTGCTGATCAGCCTATGAATGTCTTAGAAAAGAAGTTGCCGGCTTTGCTCGTGACGAAGGAAAATGAGTGTTTTGTATTACCATACAACGGTACACAGAGTTTTGTTATGAGTCAGTACGCCTGTGATGCTAAAGAATGGGATGAGGATAAGCTGGGCGTTTCTTATATGTACAATAATTACTTTGGTGCTGGTATGAATACTGTCGTCTTCCAGGAGATGCGCGAGAAACGCAGCCTTTGCTATGGAGCCGGTGCAAGATATAGTCTGCCTGCATACAGAGACCAATACTGTATGTTTACGACAACCATTCAGAGTCAGAACGACAAGCTGAAGGAATGTATCGAAGTGTTCGATGACATCGTCAACAATATGCCTGAAAGCCAAACCTCTTTTGATGTGGCAAAGAAAGGCGCTCTTACTCAGTTAAGCACAGAGCGTGTAAAACGTACAGAGTATTTTGACATTTACTTCGATGCTAAGGACTTGGGTATCGATTTCGACAAACGTCAGAAGATATATGAGCAGTTACAGAATGTTACGCTTAAGGATATAGTAAAGTTCCAGCAGGAAAATGTCAAGGGACTTCACTATCGTAGTGTCTTTGCCGGTGATCCTAACGGACTGTCAAAGGATGAGTTGCAACGACTGGGTGATGTTAAGACTTTGACGGCTCACGAGGTGTTTGGCTATTAATGTTTAACTGTCAAAAGGTTAAAGGGTTTAAAGGTAAAGTAGGGATAGGATTTTAAGGATGACAGGTAATAAGATAGAAAAGGTATTAGGTAGTGGTAAGCTCATGGTGCTTGATGGCGCCATGGGTACCATGATACAGAGTTATCACCTTACTGAAGATGATTTCAGGGGTGAGCGGTTCAAGGATATTCCCGGTCAGATGCAAGGGAATAATGATATTCTTGTGCTGACAAGGCCAGACGTCATTAAGGATATTCATCGAAGGTACTTAGAGGCCGGGGCAGACATCATAACTGCCAACACCTTTAGCAGTCAGCGTATCTCTATGGCAGATTACCATTGCGAACATCTGGTTCAGGAACTGAATCGTGAGGCTGTCAGGATTGCTCGTGAGGCTGTTCAAGAATATATATCAGAAAACCCTGATAGGGAGTGCTGTGTGATTGCTACTGTAGGGCCAACCAACAAGACGCTTTCTATGAGTCCTGATGTCAGCGACCCCTCCTACAGAGCTATCTCTTACGACGATATGTTTGATGCATACATCGAACAGTTGCAGGTGCTCTTTGACTGCAATGTCGATGCTGTCCTTTTAGAAACCATCTTTGATACCCTCAACTGCAAGGCAGGAATACATGCCTATCAGATTGTTCGTGAGAAATGCGGTAAGGATATTCCCCTGATGCTGAGCGTAACTGTCAGCGATAAGGCTGGCAGACTGTTGAGCGGTCAGACCCTCGAAGCTTTCCTGGCCAGCGTGCAGCATGCTCCTATCCTGAGTGTTGGTCTTAACTGCTCTTTCGGTGCCGAGGATATGATATCCTGCCTGAGAGTCCTTGCAGAGAAAGCACCTTATTATATTACGGCACATCCGAATGCCGGTTTGCCCAACACTTTAGGAGGCTATGACCAGACACCTGAGATGATGCTTTCTCAGATGCGTCACTTTGTTGAGGAAGGACTGGTTAATGTCATCGGCGGCTGCTGTGGAACCACTCCCGAGCATATTAAGGCATTAGGTTCTTTGAAATCGGGTAAGGCTCATGTTCCTGTACCGCCATCTGAAGATATGTGGTTGTCTGGCCTCGAATTGATGGAAGTCAGAGCACAGGCAGATGCATCCTTTGTGAATGTGGGCGAAAGATGTAATGTGGCAGGTTCCAGGAAATTCCTTCGTCTCATCAAGGAAGGTTCTTACGAGGAAGCGCTGGCTATAGCAAGAAAGCAGGTCGATGACGGTGCTATGGTCCTTGATGTAAACATGGACGACGGCTTGCTGGATGCAGAAAAGGAGATGAAGCATTTCCTGAACATGTTGGCCTGTGATCCGGATATCTATCGTGTGCCTGTAATGATTGACAGCAGTAACTGGAACGTCGTGTTGCAGGGGCTGAAATGCCTGCAAGGTAAGTGTATCGTTAACAGTATATCTTTGAAGGAAGGGGAAGAGGTGTTCCTCTCTCATGCCCGTGACATAAAGATGATGGGAGCAGCTGTTGTGGTGATGGCCTTTGACGAAAATGGTCAGGCAGATACCTACGAACGCAAAATTGCGGTTTGTGAACGTTCTTATCATCTGTTGGTCGATAAGGTAGGGATAGCTCCACAGGATATCATCTTTGACCCCAATGTATTGTCTGTTGCAACGGGAATTCCTGAACATAACCTTTATGCGCTTGATTTTATCCGCGCTACAGAATGGATTAAGAACAACTTGACTGGTGCTCATGTCAGCGGAGGCGTCAGTAATCTGAGTTTCTCCTTTAGGGGAAACAACTGGATAAGGGAAGCTATGCATGCCGTATTTCTGTTTCATGCCCAGCAGAAGGGTATGGACTTTGGAATCGTGAATCCTTCTGCCAAGGTAATGTACAGTGATATTCCCGTCGAGAAACTTCAGATCATTGAGGATGCTTTGCTCAGACCTACGCAGGAAAACGCCGACAGCCTTATATCTTTAGCACAGGATATTGCTGAGCAGACAGTCGATGTGATAGAAAAGTCCGATACGGAGTCTTTTAAGAAACCTGTTGAAGAACGTCTGATAGAAGCTCTTACCAAAGGTAATTCCCGTAATCTGGAGGCTGATTTACAAGAAGCATTAGCTAAATACGAATTTGCCGTAAAGGTTATAGAAGGCCCTTTAATGGATGGTATGAATAATGTGGGCCGACTGTTCGGAGAAGGTAAGATGTTTCTTCCCGTTGCATGAAGCAGGCCGTTACATTCTTGCAACCTTATATCGAACAGCAGAAAGTTAACAGTATGGCATCAGCGGGTAAAGTGCTATTAGCTACTGTAAAAGGTGATGTTCATGATATAGGCAAGAACATAGTTTCCGTCGTTATGGCATGTAACGGATACGAGATTATAGACTTAGGCGTTATGGTTCCTGCTGAGGAGATTGTACGGAAAACATTGGAATTAAAACCTGACATTATAGGATTAAGCGGACTTATCACTCCCAGTTTGGATGAGATGATCAAGGTGGTAAAGCTGCTTAAAGAGTCTCATGTATCAGTACCTGTTATGATAGGAGGTGCCACGACAAGTCCGTTACATACTGCATTGAGGATTGCACCCCAGTATGACGGTTCAGTTATATGGGTGAAGGATGCCAGTCAGAATGCTCCGCTTGCGGCAAAGTTTATAAATCCCGTTACAAGGGAGGACGCAAAAGATTCCTTACAAAAAGAACAGCAGGATTTATGTAAAAATGAATCTCCCGCCGAGATTCTCAGTTTTGAGGAAGCAAAGAAAAGGAAGCCGGACCTTTTTTAAAGGAAATGCACATCTGTTATAACCTGAGATCGTACGTATGCATTAAGCTTACGTGTAATCTCACCGTGCATCATCAACAGATTCTGCTTTAGTGCCGGACTTTTCAGCTTTACCCATAGAACAGAGTTTTTTATGTATAACTCAGATGTATATTTACTGACCGCTTCTCCCATAACGGCAGGCCATGCATTCACAATGCGGTGTTCAAGAAGAGGCGTTTCCAGTCCCTCACTTCTTAGAAACTGCATCAAGAGATCTCCTATCTGTTTAGGCTTATTCCTGATCATAGTGTAACATCCCCGTTTTTTACGTGGAAGATGCGATAATCTCCCTTAGATTTCTGAAGTATACTGTCCAGATGGTCTCGATTGGTGTCCGTAATAAAAATCTGGCCGAATATGTCGTTATTGACTAAAGATACAATTTGTTCCACACGTTCTGCATCCAGCTTATCGAAGATGTCATCTAAAAGGAGTAGGGGAGTAGTCTTGCTTCCCGTGCGTTTCAGGAAATCAAACTGAGCCAGTTTAAGGGCAATCAGGAATGTCTTGTTCTGTCCTTGGGAACCTTCCCTTTTTATGGCATATCCGCCTAACAGCATTTCCAGATCATCTTTGTGAACGCCATGCAAAGAATAGCCCACAGCCTGATCGCGGAAGCGGTCACTTGTAAGCTGTTCCAGCAAAGGACCTCTTTGGCAATGGGATGTGTAACGGAGTTCTACCGTTTCCTTTTCCTTCGAAATGTGGTTGTAGAACTTTTGGAAGATAGGTGTAAAATCCCTAATATACTCACTCCGGCATTGATAGATGTATTCAGCCTCCTTGGCCATCTGCTCTTCCCAAAGAAGGAACATTTCCGGATCTGGTGCAATCTCTTCTTTTAACAAGGCGTTACGCTGAAGCAATGCTTTGTTATACCTCAGTAACGACTCCATATAAACAGGATTGTACTGCGAGATGATGATGTCCATAAAACGACGCCTTTCCTCGCTGCCCCCCGAAATCAGTAATTGATCAGCTGGAGATACCATAATCAATGGGATAAGGCCAATATGTTCCACCAGTCTTTTGTAGGCCTTTTTACCACGTCTGACGACTTTCTTTTGTCCTCGCCTGATTCCTATGTGAATATCTTCCGCCGTACCGTCTTCGTTTTCATATAGTCCCGCAATCGACATAATGTCTTGATTGTGAAGGATGCATAGAGAATCCTGACTCGTTGAATAGCTTCTGCAGAGACTTAAAAAATGTATTGAATCCAAAAGGTTAGTCTTTCCTTCACCATTCATCCCCAAAAAACAATTAATCTTGGGAGAAAGGTCCAACTCACATGATGGAATGTTCCTATAATTGATTATAGATAGGTGCTTAAGTATCATTTCGGATACAAATTTACATCATTTATTTCTATTTAAGCGCATGATAAGGAAAATATCTTTACCGAAATTTTATCTTCTGCAATATTTTAGCTACTTTTGCACGAAATTTTGGACGAACAAAAATAAAATCATAAAATAAAATGGCAAAAAACAAAAAAAACAACTATGAGGTGAATGAGTTTGATGAAGCTTTGGTAGCCTCTAAGTCTTTCTTTGAGAAGAACAAGAAAGCTATTGTATATGGTGGTGGTGCATTGCTCGCAATTATTATTGCAGCATTGCTGATTCATCAGTTCTACATTGTTCCCCGTAACAACAAGGCTAACGAAAGCCTGTTTGCTGCTCAGGAACTCTTTATGAATGGTGAATACGAGAAGGCTCTTAACGGAGACGGCCAGAATATGGGTTTCCTTGCAGTTGCTGACGAGTTCGGTAGTACAAAGGCAGGTAATCTTGCTCATTTGTATGCCGGTCTTTGTCTGGTTCAGACAGAAAAGTATCAGGAGGCTATTGAACAGTTGGAGGATTATAGCAGTTGTGGAGACGCTATGGTAAGTCCTTCTGTAATTGGTACCATCGGTAACTGTTATGCAGAACTTGGTCAGAACGAAAAGGCTGTCGAGATGCTTTTAAAGGCTGCCAAGAAAGCTGATAACAACACAATAAGTCCTATCTATCTGATTCAGGCCGGTCAGATTTACGAATCCTTAAATCAGAACGACAAGGCATTGGACTGCTACAATCAGATTAAGACCAAGTATCAGCAGAGCATGCAGTACAATGAAGTTGACAAGTATATCGAGCGTGTAAAGAAGTAAACTATGGCTTCTGCTTTACACAATCTTTCAGATTACGATTTCGCTTCTGTACCCAATGCTGCGGACATGAAGTTCGGCATTGTGGTAAGCGAATGGAACAGCAAAATCACAGGCGCCCTCCTTCAGGGCGCTTTTGATACGCTGACATGTCACGGAGCCAAGGAAGATAATATCTTTGTCAAGACTGTTCCCGGTAGCTTCGAATTGGTTTTCGGCGCTTCTTCTTTTGTTAAATCCGGCAAGGTTGATGCCGTTATCGCCATTGGTTGCGTTATAAAGGGAGATACCCCGCATTTCGATTATATCTGTCAGGGAACAACGCAAGGCTTGGCTGAGTTAAACCTTAAAGGCGAGGTTCCTGTCATCTATGGCCTGCTAACCTGCAACACTATGGAGCAGGCAGAGGAACGCTGTGGCGGAATGCTTGGTAATAAGGGTGATGAATGTGCCGTTACTGCAATCAAGATGGTTGATTACAAAAGATCCGTTGCTGCATTATAAGCTATTGCCGGTTCTTGTTTGAACCGTTCTTTTTTGCTTTTCTATATTTGCCGTTCTTTTTAGAATGGCATTTTTTCTTTGCTTTGTTTTCCTTGCTGTATGCAGGGCATTCTCCTAACTCCTTTGGAACGGGAAGCTTTTCAACATCTTTTCCCAGGAACTTTTCGATACGGGTAAAGTATTGCTGGTCCTTCTCCGAAACAAAGGTAATGGAGCATCCGTTCTTACCTGCTCTTGCTGTTCTGCCTATTCTGTGAACGTAGTCTTCCTTGTCGTGCGGGACATCATAGTTAATGACCAGTTGAATATCGTCAATGTCTATTCCCCGGGCTACAATGTCTGTTGCCACCAGAATATCTATCTTACCGCTACGGAACTGATACATAACTTCGTCGCGTTCTGACTGATCCAGATCGCTATGCATGGCTTTTGCATTGAATCCCGCCCTAATGATGCTGATGGACAGATCTTTTGTCTTGACCTTGCTGCTGGTAAAGATAATTACCCTTTCCGGTTTACGCTCCTTGAATATCGACTTGATGATACCCATTTTCTGTGTCTCGTAACAGATATAGGCATATTGCGCGATTCCTTCTGCCGGTTTGCTGAGTGACAGCTTTACCTCAACAGGATTCTTCAGCAGCTGGTGTGCCAACTGAAGAATATCATTAGGCATGGTGGCGCTGAACATTATAGTCTGATGCTTAGACGGCAGTTGCTTAGCTATCTGCAGGATGTCATCACAGAAACCCATGTCGAGCATACGGTCTGCTTCGTCCAGGATAAAGAAGGATACTTTACTCAGGTCGATATTGCCTATCGAAATATGACTGATAAGCCTGCCTGGTGTTGCTATTATTACATCAGCTCCTTTTTGCATGCTCCTTTTCTCCTGTTCATAGCGTATACCGTCATTACCGCCATATACGGCAATGCTGCTTACATTGCTCAGGTAATAGGAGAACCCTTGCATGGCCTGATCTATCTGTTGTGCCAGTTCCCGGGTTGGCGACATGATAACACAGTTGATGGCATTCTTGGGATAGCCTCCGTCTTCCAGCATACTAAGGACGGGTAAGAGGTATGCCGCTGTTTTACCTGTTCCTGTCTGTGCGATACCCATGATATCCCTTCCTTCTAATATAGAAGGTATAGAATGTTCCTGAATAGGAGTCGTCTCGGTGAAGTTCATGTCATCGAGTGCATCAAGCACCAGGTCGTTCAAGTCTAAATCGTAGAAATCCATTTATTCTCTAGTGTTATCTTGGTGCCTTTTTATAAAGATACCATGCAATAAAGGTGAATAATATATTCGGAATCCATGCTGCAAGCATTGGATAAAGTCCGGAGTTTATGCTGAAAGTTGCAGAGATAGTCTGTAAGAGAATGTAAGTAGCGCTTAATGCTATACCCGTACCTAATGCTATACCCATGCCTCCTTTTCGTTTTCTTGATGAAAGAGCCATACCGATAGTCGAGAGAATAAATGCAGCAAACGGGATGGCAAATCTTTTATGGTATTCAACCTCAAAGACTTTAAGATTCTTGCTTCCTCTGTTTTTTTGTTTCTCAATATACATAAGGAGCTCTTCATTTGTCATTGTCTCCTGCATATTGCGGGTGAAGAGGAAATCGTTAGGCTCTATGGCTATGATAGAATCGATACTATTATAGTGTGTGATGGTCTCTTTGCGCCCGTGAAATTCACGAATGGTGACATTATTCAGGGTCCAGTGATTACGGACATCGCTCAGCGTGTCATACTTAACACTGCTGGCAGTAAGATGCGAAACCAACTGTTTGTCTTTGAATTTATCAAGATTAAAGTGAATGCCGGTCTTGCTAATTCCGTCAAAATGTTCCATATAGGCGATAACACCTTTATCTACCTGAAGCTGAACACGATCTGCATACGTTGGATTCTTCTTGTTCTTTTTATACAGATTCTCAAAGACCAGTCGCTTTACACTGCCGCGTGGTATGATCTGAGAACCTAAATAGAATGTGGCGCATGCTATAATTGCAGAACTGATAAGGTAGGGCAGCATCAGTCGCCTATAGCTCATGCCGGTACTTATCATCGCAATGATTTCGCTGTTATCGGCCAGTTTGGATGTAAAGAAGATAACGCTAAGGAAGACAAATAGCGAACTGAAAAGATTTGCGTAATATGGTATGAAATTAAGGTAATAATAGAATATCCCTTTCCACGGAGCATGGTAAGTGGTGAAGCGATCCACATTTTCATTAAAATCGAACACAACGGCTATACTTATGATAAGCAAGATGGAGTAGAAGTATGTCCCCAGGAACTTGCCTATCAGGTACCGGTCTATTCGTTTGATGTGTGGAATTTTCATGAAAATATTATAATCTGTTGCTTACTTTTCTAATCATACCGCTTTTCCAACTCGAGTAATCACCTGCAAGTATATGTATGCGTGCTTCTTTAACCAGCCATAAATAAAAGGCCAGATTGTGAATGGAGGCAATTTCCAGCGCCAGCAGTTCCTGGGCTTTGAAGAGATGATGCAGGTATGCACGTGAATAGAATACATCAACATCTGCAGTGCCATTCGGGTCGATAGGCGAAAAATCATCTTCCCATTTCTTGTTGCGCATGTTCATAATACCTTCGCTGGTAAAAAGCATGGCATTACGTCCGTTACGGGTCGGCATCACGCAATCGAACATATCAACACCTCTTTCTATTGCCTCAAGTAAGTTCGCTGGAGTTCCTACACCCATCAGATATCTAGGCTTGTCCTCCGGCAGAATGCCGTTGACAACTTCAATCATTTCATACATTACCTCTGTGGGCTCTCCAACAGCTAAACCGCCAATGGCATTGCCGTCTGCTTCTTTGCTGGCAACGAATTCTGCGCTTTGTATTCTTAAGTCTTTGAAGGTACATCCTTGTACGATGGGAAAGAGACTTTGCTTGTAGCCGTATAAAGGATCTGTCTCATTGAATCTTTTAATGCATCTGTCAAGCCACCGGTGTGTAAGTCCCAGGCTTTTCTTGGCATAGTTGTAGTCGCTGTTACCAGGGGGACATTCATCCAGCGCCATAATAATATCTGCTCCGATACTTCGTTCAATGTCCATCACCTTTTCTGGTGTGAACATGTGCTTACTGCCATCTATATGGCTACGGAATGTACAGCCTTCTTCGGTTAGCTTTCTTATTCCCGTAAGCGAGAAAACCTGAAATCCGCCACTATCCGTCAGAATAGGCTTGTCCCAGCCGTTGAACTTGTGCAGGCCACCAGCTTTCTCCAGAATGCTTGTGCCGGGTCTTAGGTAAAGGTGATAAGTGTTTCCTAAGATTATCTGTGCTTTGACCTGTGTCTTGAGATCATTTACAGTAAGGCCTTTCACACTGCCTACAGTACCTACGGGCATAAAGATAGGTGTTTCTATCTGACCGTGATCTGTTGTTATGAGACCGGCACGGGCAGCTGTCTTGTCGTCTGTATGTAATAGTTGAAATGTCATGCTACCACGTCCTTCTTTTCTTCTTCGATTTTGAACTCGACAGCATTCTTTACCTTTTCATCCAGAAGGGCGAATTTCAAGACGTCGGCAATTGTTTCTACGTAGTGGAAGGTCAGGCCCGTAAGGTACATCTGAGGAATTTCTTCAATGTCCTTCCTGTTGTCTTTACAGATAACGATGTCTGTTATGCCGGCACGTTTGGCTGCCAGAATCTTTTCCTTAATGCCGCCAACGGGTAATACCTTGCCTCGTAATGTTATCTCGCCGGTCATAGCCAGGTTATTACGGACTTTACGCTGAGTCAGTATGCTGGCAATACTTGTGGCAATGGTAATACCGGCGCTGGGTCCGTCTTTAGGAACAGCCCCTTCAGGAACGTGAACGTGAATGTTGTAGTTGTCAAAGATACGTATGTCAATGTTCAGATCTTCTGCATGTGCCTTGATGTATTCCAATGCAAGCATGGCACTTTCCTTCATCACATCTCCCAGGTTTCCTGTAAGTGTCAGTTTGGCAGCTTTTCCTTTACTGAGGCTTGTCTCAATAAACAGAATCTCACCGCCTACACTGGTCCAGGCAAGACCTGTTACTACGCCGGCAAATTCATTGCCTTGATAGATGTCGCGGTTAAAGATGGGCTTGCCCAGCAACTCTTCAATATAATTCTCGCTGATGGAAAGTTTCTCGCCGACATCTCCTTTGGCCACCCTGAGGGCTATTTTACGGAACAGTTTGTCTATTTGCTTTTCCAATCCGCGAACACCGCTTTCGCGTGTATATTTTTCGATAATGAATTCAAGGGATTTCTTGGGAAGCTTCAGATTCTTTATATCATCCAGTCCGTTCTCCATAATCTTCTTTGGAACAAGATGGCGCTTTCCAATCTCGATCTTTTCTTCTGTAATATATCCGCTGAGTTCAATAAGCTCCATTCTGTCCAGCAAAGCACGTGGAATGGTATTGGTATCATTGGCCGTGGCTATGAACATCACCTGACTCAGGTCATAATCCAGGTCTAGGTAGTTATCATGAAAAGCATTATTTTGTTCAGGGTCGAGAACCTCCAGCAAAGCAGAAGAGGGGTCGCCGTTCACGTTATTGGTCGATATCTTATCTATTTCATCCAAAATGAAGACAGGATTCCCGCTTCCCGCTTTCTGCATGCCCTTAATGATTCTTCCCGGCATCGCTCCGATATATGTTCTGCGATGACCCCGGATTTCGCTTTCATCATGAACACCGCCCAGGCTTATTCTTACATATTTTCTGTTCAGGGCACTGGCGATACTCTTTCCAAGGCTTGTCTTACCGACTCCTGGAGGGCCATACAGACAGATAATGGGGCTTTTCTTGTCTTTCCTCATCTTCAGAACAGCCAAATGCTCCAATATGCGTTCCTTTACCTTCTCCATACCGTAATGGTCGTGGTTCAGAATCTTTTCGGCATTAACGATGTTCATATTATCCTTGGTGTATTCGTTCCAAGGCAACTGTATGATGGTCTGAAGGTAAGTGAGCTGAACATTATAGTCAGGCGACTGAATGTTGATTCTGCCCAGTTTGGCTACTTCCTTTAAGAAATAATCCTTTGTGTCCTTACTCCATTTCTTTTTCTCTGCCTCATTCTGTAGTCGGGCAATATCTTCCTGTTTTACGGAGAACTCGTCTTTGTTGCCCAACTCAGCCTGAATGTTCTTCACTTCCTGCATCAGGAAGTACTCACGTTGTTGCTGGTCCAGGTCAGACTGCGTCTTTCGTTCAATGTTGCGTTTTATGTTGGCCAGATCCAACAGGTTGTTAATGACGCGTATACAGCTCGCAAGCCTTTCATACTCCGACACGCTGGCCAGCAATAGGTACTTTTGCTTCACATCAATAGGCAGATAGCTGCAATAGATGTTTAGCATGAAGGTCGAGGTAGGAAGACCGTTTAGGAAGTTTGTGATCTCAGAAGGATAGTTGTCAAGAAGATGAGTCAGATTGTTGAATTTATCTTTCAGAATATTCAACATGGCAAAGTATTCTTCTCTTTCCGTAGCACTGGGCATGATATCTGTCCTGTCTGCTACTACGCCTTCATAGCCGTTTTTGGTGTGGTTGAATTCCATAATCTCGACTCTGTTCATCGCCTGAAGCAATGCTGTATAGGTGTTGTCCGGCAATTTCATCAGGTGCACAAGCCTGCAGGCGCAACCTAATGGATACAAGTCTTCGATATATGGAGAATTAACATCCTCTTGTTTTTGCGAGAAAGTGGCAATTATCCCGTTTGTTTTTTCTGCCATCTTAACAGCCTTAATACTGTTTGGCCGGCCAACGGTAATGGGTATGATTGTACCAGGGAACAATGCGTTATCTCTGAGTGGTAGTATGGGCATTTTTCCCTCTTTGTGTTCGTGAATCAGTTTTTCAGAATCAGGATTGAATTCTGCAACAAATGAAAGATGTGGTTTTTTTATTTCTAACATAGATATATATAAGTCAATTTCTGAGATGCAATTTTTTTTAAGTTTGCAAAGGTACATAAAATAATCCAATTATTTACGCGGCCATATATTAAAATATGTATATAGTTACTTTTTGTTTCGTTTATATTTCCTTTATTGATATATTTTCTATACTTTTGCAACCGTTTTGTATAAAATTACATTGAATGAATTTATATCTGAGATACTTCGATAACGAGGTTTTTGCATATTCCATCGAAGAAGCGTTTGATTTCCTTCAGTCCATCCCCGACATAGATCTGGACGAGTTCTTAATGAGTGATATTGCTCAGTATGTCGAGAGTCCTAACATGTATCCCAAACGTTACAAAGTTCATGGGAAGGCATATTTTATCATCATTAAGACGACGGCTGCCAGTATGGAAGAGTTCAAGAATAATGGCGCTGCTGCCCGGGATGCCCAATCTGATATGCCCAAAAACAAAACAGATTATTTTTCAGAATATAATCCGGGCTGGTACGACGGGTCCATTATGTTCAAAAGGGTTATTCCCATTCCCCAGACTCAGAAGTTCCAGTATGTCGATACATTCTTTGTAGCTCGCGTAAAGGCGTATAGCCGTCAGGACTGCTACAATAAGATTATCGATCACCTGCGTTCCCGTATCGATATTGACACCAGAAGTCAGTTCCCCAGTATTAAGGGAAAGAATTTCGAGTGTGTTTATCGTGGGATGGATATTGAATAATATTGCCTCGGTCTTTTGGTGAAATCTTTTGTTTTAGGCATATTGTTTTTTGTTGGTATAGGCCTGAATGTCTACGCCGATAAAAAGACTGGCAAGGAAATAGAGAAACATTATGCACAGGAATACGTCATACCTGTTCCTGACCCATTGTATAAACCCGCTCTCCCTGCTGCGCCTGTCGATATGGTCCCCGAAGTCAGATTGTACAATATCAGGCCCCATAGGGAACCTTCTATATATGGTATTGATGTCTCTCATCATCAGGGTTCCATCAATTGGGATATGGTTGCAACGGATGTTAATGTCAGCTATGTCTATATAAAAGGAACAGAATCATCTTCTCATGTCGATGATGAATACCAACGTAACATTCGCGAAGCCAGAAGATTGGGAATCCCTGTCGGAACGTACCATTTCTTCAATCCCAAGGCAAGCGGATTAATTCAATTCGAGAATTTCTCTTCGAACTTCGACATCAATATGCAGGACCTCATTCCTGTTGTCGATGTAGAACATCGCGGAAGGGTCTCTTTCGGTCATTTCCATTCTCAATTGAAGTTTTTTCTCGAACAGATAGAAAGGGTATACGGCGTCCGGCCGATTATCTATACCGGCGTAAACTTTTATAATAAGTATCTGTCCGGTATGTACAAGAAATACAAGTTCTTTATTGCCAGATATCATACAGAGGAGCCGCCGGAACTCTGTGACGACGTTCCCATCGTTCTCTGGCAATTTACGCCGGAAGGATACGTCAATGGAATTAAAGGACATGTAGACCGTAGTTGCCTTTTGGATAATTACAGCCTACAAGATATCCTGATTCCTCAAAATTAACCTTCACAAGAACGGATTGTGCTTCAGCTCGTATTCTACACTACTTTGCGGACCGTGTCCGGAGAAGATGATCGTGTCGGCGGGTAATGTCAGAATCTTGTTCTTTATACTGTTTATCTCATCTTCTAAATTTCCTCCGGGTAAGTCCGTCCTGCCTATACTTCCTTGGAACAGCGTGTCGCCGGTAAATACCGTATGGGCAGATTCTATGTAGAAGCTTAGTCCGCCAGGTGTGTGTCCGGGTGTATGCAGCACTTTAATGTCCGTCTTTCCCAGTTGTATTGTTTCACCTTCGCCGATATATCTTTCAATAGCTGGCAGATTCCAGTTCATGGACAAACGGAACATACTGGTCATTTCAGGGGCCTGACTGTATATCGTTTCATCTGCAGCATGACATAATGGCCTGAGGCCATATGTCTCCTTGATATATGACAAGCCCCATACATGGTCAAAATGCATGTGCGTCTGCAGTGCATACTTCAGTTGCAGGCTTTCCTTTGTTATGAAATCGCTTACTTCAGCATATTCCCTGTTGTTACTCATGCCGGCATCAATGATGGCTGCTTCCTTTGTTTCCTCGTCCCAAATCAAATAGGTGTTTTCACCGACGGGATTGAATATGAATGCTTTTGTTAACATAATTGTGTATATACAACTTTCTTGGTTTCAAAAAATGGTTCTTCAAAATAATCTGATAGTGGATATATCTGTGTCTGGTTCTTCAGTGGCAGGGTCTCGTGTTCCAATTCACCGCCTTTCAGGCAGATAATGCCGTTTGGCAGTCCGTTTATCTGTTCTTTGCTGATATTCTTGCGAATAATCTTAACTAAATCTGCCAGAGGCATGACTGCCCTCGAAACCACAAAATGATACTTGTCTTTAATCTCCTCAGCTCTGCACCATTGGGTCGTAACATTCTGTAAGTTCAGGGCATTGGCAACTTCCTGGCAGACCTTTATCTTTTTGCCTATCGAGTCAACAAGATGAAAGGATGCCTCGGGGAACAGAATGGCAAGGGGGATTCCGGGGAATCCGCCTCCGGTTCCCAAATCCATTACTTTGGTGCCTGGCTTAAAGCGAATCAACTCTGCTATGCCCATCGAGTGTAGCACGTGATGCTCGTAAAGGTTGTCTATGTCCTTACGTGAAATGACATTGATCTTGGCATTCCAGTCATGGTACAACTCATCCAGCATTCTGAACTTGTTTACCTGCTCCTCAGTCAGGTTGTGAAAATATTTCAGTATAATGTCCATCTTTATTTAGCTGTTTTAATAACAGGATTAACTAATCCTTCCAACTGATTGTATGTCAGTATGGTAAAAATAAAGCCTTCCGACCATGGCGCTATGTCGTAAGGGTTATAGCAAAAGAGGATTCCATTGTTCCGTAACTGGAAGTTGTTGTCCGAGATATACACATCGCCCAATGAGAAGATGCTTCTTTTCTCTTCCAGCTCAGCAGCCGATTTACAATCGTTGTCTTTAACGATCTGTTCCTTGACCAGTTTTTTTACAGTGTCCAGATTCTTGCCGAAGAGCTCCTCGGCAGTTATCTTCAGTCCGGTGTCTTTGTGGAAGTTCAGATAACTCTCAAGAGCACCGCCATGGGCACCGCCCATATATGTTTCTATTCTGCTGGTATAGGCTATGACACCTTCCAGGGACTCGGCCGAAACGGTTCCTTTCTGTGAATACTCGTAGGCAAAAATATCCTGGTACTCATTGTCGGGCTCGTAGAATTCCTTCAGCTCTTTCTCGAAGTTCTCTGAAAGCGAATCCGTAAAATGTTTCTGTGCCTCCTTTAAAGGCAGGTTGTTAAGTCCAAACAGTAATGATGCCAGCTGGCTGTTTATGTTTTGCGCCGCTTTACTGTCTCCTTTGGCATATTCTACCTTTATTTCTATGGTATATTTTGGGTACTCGCCGTCAGATAGCTTTTTCTTCAGGATAATGCTATCCGTAACGAACTGAACGTTTTCCGTACATACGACAGAATCTTCTCTTTCCTCGGTTTGCTGTGTGTTTGTCTTCTTGTCCCAACAAGAAACTAGCAATAGGGTAGTGACGAATAAAACCAGTCTATTTCTCATGTTTGAAGATGATATATAAAAATGCAATAATACCCAGTATAAAGGGATAATATAAATAAGGAATAATCTCAAGCGGGTTAATGTCAGCCAATCCTCCTGCTATTAGAAGCTGAGCGCCATACGGAATAAGGCTTTGGGCAAAGCAGCTGAAGGTGTCAAGGATGCTTGCCGTGCGTCTTGGATCAATCTTGTAAATAGTAGAAATTTCCTTGGCCAGAGGTCCTGTGGTAAGTATAGCGATAGTGTTGTTGGCAGTACAGAAGTCTGTCAGGATAACAAGCCCTGCAATACTGATTTCTGCTCCTGTTTTGCTTTTTATCTTGCTGGTAAGTGCCGTTTTCAGGAACTCTATACCACCTGTTTCACGCATCACCTCAATCATCCCTCCTGCCAGAAGGGTAACAATAATCAGTTCGCCCATCCCCATAATACCTTCGTTCATGGCCGACGACCATTCCGAAAGGGACAGCATGTTCAGGAACAGTCCCAACACGCCGGCCAATATGGTGCCCGAAGATAACAGCAGCATTACGTTCATTCCGCAGACGGCTGCTATAATAATATATAAATAAGGTATAATCAGCGGGAAGTTAATCTCCCTGATGATCTCTTCTCCTTTAACTTCTGATCCGGCTATCAGATACAGAACAAAGGCAATGATGGCTGCTGGCAATACGATTTTCAGGTTGTAGTGGAATTTGTCCTTTAGCTTACACCCCTGTGTCTTGGTGGCCATAATGGTAGTGTCTGATATAAAACTCAGATTATCTCCAAAGTATGCTCCGCCGACAATGACAGCTATCAGTAATGGCAGGTTCTGTCCCGTCTTTTCTGCTATACCACAGGCTATGGGTGTTAATGCTGCAATGGTACCGACGCTTGTGCCGATGCTGAACGAAACAAAGCATGATGCAATAAACAGGCCGCAAAGCATCATCTGTAAGGGCATAAAGCTAAGGGTCAGATTAACGGTTGCCTCTATGGAGCCCATCTGCTTGGCTGTCGAGGCAAAGGCTCCGGCAAGGATAAAGATAAACACCATCGTCATGATGTCTTCTTTGGCAGCGCCTCTGGCTAAAACAGCAAATCGCGACTCGATGTTCTTCTCCTTGACAATGAAAATGGAATACAAACAGGCAATCAGAAAAGATACGATGATGGACGCAGCATAGAAATCACCGGCTATAATGCTGGATGATGTGTAAACAGCCAAGAAAACCAACATCGGACTTATAGAAATAAGTCCCTGTGCACCTTTAATTTTATTTTCCATAAAGCGAAATTACAAATAATTATTTGATTTTGAACTATAATGTGTGCATTATTTGTCATTTTAAGTTAAAAAAACATAGGGGTTTAGGGGCTTTGTCGCAAAAATTGTATAACTTTGCGGTACGAATTTATCATCTGATCATTAAAGTAAAGATTCTTAAAATGGCAAAAATAGTTACTATGGGCGAGATAATGCTTCGCCTTTCCACTCCCGGAAACAGCAGATTTCTACAGGCTGATTCTTTCGATGTAAATTATGGCGGTGGCGAAGCAAACGTAGCGGTAAGTTTGTCTAATTTCGGTCACGATGCTTTTTTTGTTAGTAAGGTTCCTGCACACGAGATTGGACAGGCTGCTGTCAATAGCCTGAGAAAGTTTGGCGTACATACCGATTTTATGTCACGTGGAGGCGAACGGCTGGGTATATATTATCTCGAGACAGGCGCAAGCTTACGTCCCAGCAAGGTGATATATGACCGTGCTCATAGCAGTATAAGCACCGCCTCGCCCGAAGATTTCGATTTCGGGAAGATTTTTGACGGTGCCGACTGGTTTCATTGGAGCGGTATAACTCCAGCCATTAGCGATAAGGCTGCCGAATGTCTGAAGCAGGCTTGTGTGGCTGCCAAGAAAGCTGGTGTGACCGTCAGTTGCGACCTTAACTACCGTAAGAAACTTTGGACGCCCGAGAAGGCACAGCGTATTATGCGTCCCCTTATGCAATATGTCGATGTCTGCATCGGAAACGAGGAGGATGCTGAATTGTGCCTTGGCTTTAAGCCTTCTTCCGATGTGGCTTCTGGCAAGACCGAAGCCGAAGGTTATAAGACTATCTTCAGTCAGATGCAGCAAGAGTTCGGATTCCGGTATGTTATCAGTACCTTACGCGAGAGTTTCAGCGCTTCCGACAATGGTTGGAAAGCCATGATATATAATGGCAACGAGTTTTATCTCAGTCGCAGGTACGAGATTACTCCCATTGTGGATAGAGTAGGTGGAGGCGACAGTTTCAGTGCCGGCATTATCCATGGATTGGTTAATGGGATGTCACAGGCAGATGCTTTGGAGTTTGCTGTAGCAGCAAGTGCTCTCAAGCACACTATTCCTGGCGATGTGAATATGGTAAGCATTCAAGAAGTAGAGTCATTGGTGGCAGGAAACACCAACGGCAGGGTTCAAAGATAACAGATTATGGCAAAGTTCGACAAGATACAGGTTTTGAATAAAATGAAGGAGACAGGTATGGTTCCTGTTTTCTATCATTCTGATGTAGAAGTGGCAAAGCAAGTGATTCTCGCCTGTTATAAAGGCGGAGTCAGGGCTTTCGAGTTTACCAACAGAGGCGATTTTGCTCACGAGGTATTTGCCGAGTGTGTAAAATTTGCTGCTAAGGAGTGCCCCGAGATGGCGATGGGAGTCGGCTCTGTTGTCGATGCACCGACAGCTTCTCTTTACATCCAGTTAGGTGCCTGCTTCGTTGTCGGTCCTCTTCTGAATGCCGATATTGCCAAGGTATGTAACCGCCGGCTGGTGGCTTATTGTCCCGGTTGCGGTTCTGTAAGCGAACTGGGTTATGCACAGGAACTGGGCTGCGACCTCACCAAAGTCTTCCCGGGCGATGTTTACGGTCCTGCTTTCGTGAAGGGCGTTATGGCACCTTGTCCTTGGAGCAAGATTATGGTAACTGGCGGTGTTTCGCCTGATCAGGAGAATCTTACGGCTTGGGTGAAGGCCGGTGCTTTCTGCGTAGGAATGGGCAGCAAACTTTTCCCCAAGGATGTTGTAGCCGCAAAAGATTGGAACTACATTACAGAGAAGTGCAAGGAGTCTCTTTCTTATATTGCCGCAGCTAAGAAGTAATTTTTCTTTCCATATTTTTTTATTCCCCTAAATTGTTGTAATTTTGCAGAACTTTATAAAAAGCAATGCATGAGCAACAAGAATAAGAAGAATAAAGCCCCGCGTTGGTTCGTTCCTGCTGGATTGGAACCGACAGAAATGGACAGGATAATACTGGATTGGCAAGAGAAAGGCAAACTTGTGCCAACTCCCTCTCTTATTAAGACACAGGAGCAGATTCAGGGTATCCGCAAGGCAGGTGTTCTGAACACTGCCGTATTGGATTATGTGGCAGAACATATCCGCGAGGGTATGAGTACTCTCGAAATAGACAAACTGGTGTACGACTATACCACTTCCCATGGTGGTGTTCCCGCACCCCTTAACTACGAAGGTTATCCCAATTCCTGTTGTACCAGCATCAACGATGTGGTCTGTCATGGTATTCCCAGCGAATACGACATCTTGGAGGAAGGTGATATCATCAATGTAGATTGTACCACCATTCTGGATGGCTATTATGCCGATGCCAGCCGAATGTTCATCATTGGCAAGACAACTCCAGAGCGTAAGCGATTGGTTGATATTGCCTGGGAATGTCTGAAGATTGGCGAGAAGGTATGTTCCGAACCATACGTCTTTGTCGGTGACTTGGGTAACGCTATTGCCAAACATGCCCATAAGAACGGATGCTCGGTGGTCAGGGATTTGTGCGGACATGGGGTAGGGCTTCAGTTTCACGAAGAGCCTGATGTGGAACATTATGGCAAGAAGGGTTCCGGTATGCTGTTGGTGCCTGGAATGACATTTACCATAGAACCGATGATTAATGCGGGCGACTGGCATGTATGTGGCGACGAAGAGGACGAGACGGAATGGATAGTTCTTACAGAGGATATGTCAGACAGCGCCCAGTGGGAGCATACCTATGTGATGACAGAGAACGGAGTAGAGATACTTACACACTAAGCCCCTCTCCCAAACCCTCCCCCAAATGGGAGGGCTAAGATAGAGGATAGTCAAGAAGAATTGAAAAAAAATGGAAGATTTAAAACATAACGGCGTTTCACCCACCTATATATTAGGTATCGAGAGCAGCTGCGACGATACCTCAGCAGCTGTTATTCGCGATGGCAAGTACCTGAGTTGGCCAGCAGAGCGCACCAGCAGAATATTGTTCCTGTTGTCGATACGGCACTCAAGAAGGCTGGCATAGAGCGTGAGCAACTCTCTGCGATTGCCTTTACACGTGGTCCTGGCCTGATGGGCTCCTTGTTGGTAGGCGTATCTTTTGCCAAGGGACTGGCCCTCTCGCTGGGCATTCCTCTGATTGATGTCAATCATCTGCAAGGTCACATCCTGGCACACTTTATCCATACCGAGGATGACGACTACGAATCCCCCACATTCCCTTTCCTTTGTCTGTTGGTAAGTGGTGGAAACAGTCAGATTGTCTTGGTCAAATCTTACCATGAAATGGAGATTATCGGTCAGACGATAGATGATGCCGCAGGAGAGGCTATCGACAAATGTTCAAAGGTTATGGGGCTTGGTTATCCAGGCGGTCCCATCATCGATAAGTTGGCCAGACAAGGTAATCCCGAAGCCTTCACCTTCTCGAAGCCCAATATCCCCGCATACGATTACAGTTTCAGTGGTTTGAAGACCAGTTTCCTGTATTCCTTGCGTAATTGGTTGGCCGATGATCCTCAGTTCATCGAGCATCACCTGAACGATCTGGCAGCTTCTCTCGAGAAGACCGTTGTTGATATTCTCATGAAGAAGCTTCGTATGGCAGCCAAGGATCTTAACATTAAACAGGTTGCGGTGGCCGGAGGTGTGTCAGCCAATAACGGTTTGCGGAATGCCTTCCATGATTATGCAAAAAGATACGGTTGGAAAGTCTATATTCCAAAATTCAGTTATACCACCGATAATGCCGCTATGATTGCCATAACAGGGTATTATAAGTATCAGAACAAAGAATTTTGCCCGATTTCTGCTCCTGCATATAGCAGAAATGTCATATAAAGGCAAAAAAATAAGCTAAAGTATTTGCGGTTCAGATAAATTATTGTACCTTTGTGCCCTGTTTGGAAGAAGTTGTTATTGGAATAGACTAAAAAGAAAAGGTAGAAATGTCTAAGATTTGTCAAATTACAGGGAAAAAGGCCATGATTGGCAACAATGTTTCCCACTCAAAGCGTCGCACTAAGAGACACTTCGATGTGAACTTGTTCACCAAGAAGTTCTATTATGTAGAGGAGGACTGCTGGATTTCACTGAGCATCAGTGCTGCAGGTCTGCGCTATATTAATAAGGTAGGTCTGGATGCAGCTCTCAAGAGTGCTGTTTCTCAGGGATTTTGTGATTGGAAGGATATTAAAGTAATTGGTTAATAATAAGGAGTACAGATTATGGCAAAGAAGCAAAAAGGCAACAGAGTACAGGTTATTCTGGAGTGCACAGAGATGAAGCAAAGCGGTCTGCCTGGTACATCTCGTTATATTACCACCAAGAACAGGAAGAATACTCCCGAGCGTCTCGAGCTCAAGAAGTACAATCCCATCCTTAAGAAGATGACTGTTCACAAGGAAATCAAGTAATAACCAAAAAGGTTAGAGGTTATGGGTTAGAGGTTATGGAATTTCCTATCTCAATAATCAATAAGCAATAACCAATAAACATTCAGAAAGAACTATGGCAAAGAAAACAGTGGCCTCTCTTCAGACTGGTAAGACTGATGGCCGTTCATATACCAAAGTTATCAAGATGGTTAAGAACCCCGAGACTGGTTCTTACTCTTTCGATGAGCAGATGGTGCCCAACGAGGCAGTTAAGGATTTCTTCAAGAACTAATTAAGGTTCTTCCAAGATACGCTAAATTAAGGAGAGCAACTTCATACGAGGTTGCTCTCTTTTTTGTTTTATATGTAATTTAAGTTTAGAATGTTTGAGAAGTTATGGAGTTACCGCTTCGCTCCGACGATTGTTCTACACACGTTCGTTTTCGTTGTTAATTGTTAATTATTAATTGTTAATCAGTTTTCGTTTACTGTTTACCGTTTACTGTGGTTCTTCTTCAATTTAGTTGAAAAACAAAAACCTCAAAAACCCTCTGCTGCTGTCTGTGACCTACGGCCTTCATGCTGTCCTCATGTCTATGCGTTTGAAAGCACGCTTTCACGCAAGCCCTGAAGCCATCATGGCTTTGCTCGCAAAGCACAGACAACAGAGAAAAAAAGTCTAATGTCAGCCTCACCCCTAACCCCTCTCCGAGGAGAGGGGAACTGAAAAAAAAAAGATTATTAACGTTTTAACAAAGTCCTCATAACCTCAGCTCCCTCTCCCCGGAGAGGGCGGGGGGTGAGGCTTTTTTTCAGCGATAGCAGTGTTTTTTCTTCTGGTTGGGTTGAAATCTCGAAAGAGATTGATGGTGTGGCTGGGGGCTTTTATCTGGGTGCTTGCACACAAGGAAAAGAACGCAGACATAACATCAGAGACGAAGT
>CADAWW010000030.1 GCA_902791675.1 uncultured Bacteroidales bacterium | reverse complement strand
CTGTCCACAAAGGTCCAGGTACTGTCAGGATAATCCTCCAGGGTGAACTCCTTCTGTACTCCGTCCTTCTCAAGGATGAATGTCGTTATATACCGTACACCCGACGTCAAGGCCTTCTTCAGATCTGCCCCTATATGATAGGGACGAAAGTCAACTACTGGCAGGTAATACAGGTTATAGGATGCAAAGACAAGGGCAAACGTCCACGTGTAAATAGACACTGTCCATTGGTGGCGTTTAGTCATAAACCGCCTCATCAGCCTATAATAACGTAGCACTGCCACTGCCGCAGCCAACAACACTACATTCTTACCGAATGTCTGCCAGTTGGTGAGTTTTATGGCATCACCAAAACAGCCGCAGTCGGCTATGGGATTTGCAAGGGCCAGATAGAGGGTTAGCGGCGTCATGAATACCAGGAACAATATCATGGCAGTTGACGTCAGACGGCGCTGAATGCCAAAAAGCATATAAATTCCCAGAACAAATTCGAAAGCCGAAAAGAGAACGGCCAGTAACAATGGGATAGAGGCGAACAGAGTATCACCAAAACCCAATGCTGCAAGGTAGTCTTGTATCTTGTATTCGGTACCCTTCGGGTCAATCAACTTAACCGTCCCAGATAATATGAAAGTTACGGACAGGAGTATGCGCGATACATTTACAACTGCCCAGACTATCTTATTTCTGATTTTCCTCTTCACCAAACGTCAGTTTTATCAAGCCGAAAACAGCATAATTCATCATGTCCATATAGTTTGCATCGATGCCCTCTGACACCAACGTGTCTCCCCCTAGAGACTCTATCTGCTTTGTACGGAATATTTTCATTAGG
This sequence comes from uncultured Bacteroidales bacterium, assembly GCA_902791675.1. GTDB lineage: Bacteria > Bacteroidota > Bacteroidia > Bacteroidales > Bacteroidaceae > Physcousia. The sequence goes on along the minus strand of CADAWW010000030.1, from coordinate 35,639 downwards.
ATGAGGTCGGTGTAACTGCTTATACGCATACCACGCCAAGCCTCATCATAATCATGATTCTTGCGGAGCATCAGCGCCAGCGTTTTCTGAGCATGCTTGTCGTAAGCAGCAAGTGCCTCCTGCTCTGACATGTCATCAGGTGTCTCAGAATAGCCCAACTCTAGCTGGATGAGACCGATAATAGCATAGTTGACAATACCGATGAATTCAGATGCGATGCCCTCACCAACCAAGTTAACACCCGTAGTTTCTATGCTACGGATTCTGTTAGCCTTTATGTATATCTGGTCTGTGAGCGAGGTAGGACGCATGATACGCCATGCAGCTCCATAATCATGCAACTTTTTGGCAAAAAGTTCACGACATTCCGCCATTACCTGCTCAAACTGTTCCTTAGTTTCCATATACATTATATATTGTTGTGCAAAGGTACGAATAAGCGAGAACAGAACAAAATAAATCGGGATATATTTTTTTTGTCGAGCGAGAGTACGTTCAAAAAGAAGACGCCACAGGAAGAAATCCCAGGGCGTCCGTATCTTTTTGTAAGAAAATGTCTTATTAACTATGCTTCAGAATCTGACCTATACGAAGTGTAGATCTCTCGGTGATACCGTTCAGACGGCACAGTTCTTTAACAGTAGTGTTATACTTCTTAGCGATGACAGAAAGGGTTTCACCCTGTTTTACCCTATGAATAGAGGTACGTGACTTCGCTTTCTGGGCAGCAATCTTCTGCTGCTGGAATTCTCTGCTCTCTTCTTCTTTATCCAAAACAGCATTTTCCTCATTCTCTGTGGCAGCCAAAACACCCGTTGCATTCATAAGAGTTCCTCTGCCGTTGGAACGGTAGACATAATAGTCTGCCTTTACGTCTTGCATCTCAAAATTGAACATCTTCTCGGGGTTAATAAACTGTCCCAAAAAACGTGTTTCAAAATGCAGATGAGCACCCTTAGAACGACCGGTATTACCACCCAAGCCTATAGGTTCACCAGCCTTAACCATTTGGTCTTCCTTTACCAACTGTTTACTCATATGACCATACAAGGTCTCCAAACCATTGGAATGGCGGATAATGACATAACGGCCATAGCCTTTACCCTCATAATCAACAACACGAATCTTACCACTAAAAGCAGCACGAATGGTGTCACCAACATAAACCTTGATGTCTGTACCATAATGGTTGCGATGGAAAGTCTTACGATAACCGTAGTGACTGGTCACCAAACGGCTGTCTGCAGGCATATGGAAACCACGCAAATCTATCTTGTATTCGTCTGGCATCTCTACACCATAGTGAGTTGTGTATACATTATTCCACTCAGGATACAACGCAGAAGCTGGCGTCTGCTCGGCTTCTTCGTGCTGGAGCAGACGAACAATAGAAAGACTGTCTATTGTACGCATCTTCTTATCCACGGGAGCCATACTTGCCAGTTTGTCTTGTGCTATACCAGGAGTGGTTGCACAAGCCATAAACATCATAAAAATGAATTTCTTCACTATCATCGTTTTCATTTTTTTGCATTAGTTTGCTTCATCTACTGCATACAAGCGATCCATATTCAAGTTGCCCAAATCATAGATTTCTTCGGGCTTGAAGAAACGGTTCAACTCGACTGCAGCTGCTTCGGGTGAGTCTGATGCGTGAACAATATTCTGTTGGTTACTCATACAATAGTCACCACGAATGGTTCCTGCATCTGCCTTTCGACCGTTGGTATAACCAGTAATATAACGAACAACCGCAATTGCATCAACACCCTCAAGACACATCGCAATGACAGGAGTTTTCATCATGGATGCCTTCAAAGAAGGGAAAAACGGTTTTTTGACCAAATGAGAATAATGCTCCTCCAATATAGCATCATCCAACTGCATCATTTTCATTCCGGCAATCCGAAGACCTTTTTTCTCAAAACGATTGATAATTTCTCCAATCAGAGCTCTCTGTATCGTGCTTGGTTTTAACAAAACCAAAGTTCTTTCCAGCATGCGGTTTCTTTATTAATTGCTATTTCTTAAATGGACATTTTTCCACTATTCGGCGGCAAAGGTACAAAGAAAAATCGAAATAGCAAAGTCTTTTAACTCTTTTTACGATATCCGACTCCAATCCTCGTCTTTTTGATTCAATTCTTTCAGGCGATTCCATAATATTTGGTTTTCCACCAGTTGACCGTCGCGAGCCAAATTTGCCAATTTCAAGTCGAAAGCAACGCCACTTTGTTGTGTTCCTTCCAAGTCGCCCGGACCGCGAAGCTTTAAATCCTCTTCGGCAATTTCAAAGCCATCGTTTGTTTCCGTCATAATTTGGATGCGCCGTCTGGTATCTTTTGCCAACTCATATCCGGTCACCAAGATACAATATGACTGCTTGGCCCCACGGCCTACGCGTCCTCTAAGCTGATGAAGTTGGGACAGTCCAAACCGTTCGGCATTTTGGATAACCATAACAGAAGCGTTAGGTACATTCACGCCCACTTCTATTACTGTAGTTGCCACAAGAATCTGCGTCTCGCCATTCACAAACTTTTGCATTTCGGCATCCTTATCTGCCGGTTTCATCTGTCCATGTACCATGCTAAGCCGATAGTTGGGAAATACCTGTTGCAAATGCACGAACTCCTCTTCGACATTCTTCAATGCCAGCTTCTCACTCTCCTTCACCAGAGGAAAGACAAAATACGCCTGACGTCCCTCCTCTATCTCCCGTTGTATTCCGTTATAAAGAATCTCGGGTTTATTCTCATAAGCATGAATAGTTTTAATGGGCTTTCGGCCAGGAGGCAATTCATCTATCACAGAAACATCTAAATCGCCATACAGCGTCATTGCCAATGTACGGGGAATGGGCGTAGCTGTCATCACCAGCACATGAGGCGGAACCAGACTCTTCTTCCAAAGACGGGCTCGCTGTGCTACGCCAAAACGATGCTGCTCATCAATAACAACAAAACCTAGTCTCATGAACTCGACATTATCTTCTATGATAGCATGAGTACCCACCAGAATATTTACCGAGCCATCCTTGAGACCTTCTAAAATAGCCTGCCTGCGTTTCCCTTTTACGGTTCCCGTGAGCAACTCTACATGAACAGGCATCTCACCCAGAAAAGAGCGGAAAGTCTCGAGATGTTGCTCTGCAAGAATTTCCGTCGGAGCCATGATACAAGACTGGAAGCCATTATCCAGGGCCAACAGCATAGTCATCAGTGCCACCAGTGTCTTACCGCTCCCCACATCGCCTTGAAGCAGACGGTTCATCTGACGACCGCTATTCATATCCACACGCATCTCTTTAATAACACGCTTCTGGGCATTCGTCAATTGAAAAGGCAAATGATGATAATAGAAGTTATTAAATGTATCGCCCACCTTCTCGAAACGATACCCATTCCGCTTCGCCTGACGTTCACGTGAATACCTGAGGATCGAAAGTTGAATATAGAAAAGTTCCTCGAACTTCAAGCGCATATTGGCATGGGAAAGTTCCATTGCCGTAGAAGGATAATGAGCAAGACGCAATGCCTTGTCCAAAGACATCAGATGCAGCCTTTCTATCAAGTACGCAGGAAGCGTCTCCGGAAAAGGCTCCTGAAGCTTAGCAAACAACGTACTTGTAAAATGTTCCAACGAACGGGAATTAAGACCCGCCTTTTTCATTTTTTCCGTTGTACTATAATAAGGCTGCATGCTCATTTTGCTGAGCACAAGTGTATTGGCAGGATCTATGTCAGGATGAGTGATATTGATGCGTCCGTTAAATAGGTTAGGACGCCCGAATACGATATAGTCTGTTCGCAGCTTATAGACTTTCTTAATATAGCTGATGCCGTTAAACCAAACCAGATCCATCAGCATATAGCCATCCGTAAAATGTGCAATCAGATGCTTTTTTCTACCCGCCCCAGACTCTTCGAAACTAATAATCTGCCCTTTTACCTGCACAAAAGGCATATCAGCAGAAAGCTCATTTATCTTATAGAGCCTACTGCGGTCGATATGCTTATAAGGAAAATAATAAAGAAGGTCATGCCAGGAGTTAATATTCAACTCCTGAATCAGCATCTTTGCCCTGGCAGGTCCTATACCGGGCAAATAAGTCAGTTCCAGCTTTCTCAGATCTTGCATTTCCTAGAGCAGTCCGTTTACAAAGCGAATATCAGCAGGTGTTGTTATCTTTATGTTCTCGCGATTACCCTCCACAAGGTATACGGGTTTTCCCAAGGCCTCCACTACTGAAGCATCATCAGTAAAAGAGGGGACGAACGACTGTTGATAAGCCTCTTTCAGCAATGAAATACGAAACGTCTGAGGCGTCTGTACTAATTTATACTCATCACGGGGAACAGTAACACTCGCTCCGTCCTTACGAAGCTGGCGCAGCGTTTCCACAACAGAGATTACGGGCACCACAGCGCCCTTATCCATCGCCTCTTCATAACAACGTCTGATGGTCTCTATTGCCACAAAGGGTCTTACCCCATCGTGAACACCTACAAGCCCAACCGCATCATCAGGTATCAACTTCAGTCCGTTGCTGACAGAATGGAAACGGGTCTCGCCGCCGTCAGCGATTTGAACAGGAACAGCAAAATCATAATCCCTACATAGTTTCAGCCAATAATCTTGCTGGGGAGCAGGCAGTACCAGAACAATATGGATATCAGGATAAGCCTGACGGAAAACCTCGATGGTATGCATCAGCACAGGCTTTCCGCCAATAGGCAGAAACTGCTTGGGAATATCACCGCCCATACGGAGTCCCTTCCCCCCTGCCACAAGGATGGCGTAACGTTCCATGTATCAGCCCAGCAACTCTTGATAAATCATACCCTGGCGCAAAGGACGGCTTGCTCCTGCACCCTTGAAATAATCAACGATAGTATAACCAAACTCGAAAGCTGCTGCAGGTCCTTTTCCTGTAATAATATTACCATCACGCTCTACAATGGCAGCTGTATAGGTGGCGCCGGCCAGTTCGCCCTCCACTCCAGGATAACATGTGGCCTTTTTACCCTTCAGAATGCCTAAATGACCAAAAACAAGCGGAGCCGCACAGATAGCAGCAATAGGCTTGCCTTCGGCAAAATGAGCAGCAATTGCCTTAGTAAGAGGAGTGCAGGCATCCAGATTAGTGCTGCCGGGCAGTCCGCCAGGCAATACTATCATATCAGCTTTGCCGAAATCTATGTCAGCAAGTAGTTTGTCGGCTTTAATGCCTACAGCATGGGCACTCTCCACGACTTCTTCTCCTGTAACAGAAACAGTTTCTACCGGCAGACCAGCTCTGCGCAAAATATCCACGGGGGCCAAAGCCTCAATATCGGAGAAAACCCTGAGATTTGCTCTCTTTGGCAATATCTATCAGCACAAGAAAGCTAATTCCGTACAGAAATTACTCACGGAACTGGAGATGCATAAGGCAACCATACTTATAGATGCCCCTTTCTACGAATTCCTTACACAAGATTTACAAATCACGGTTCCCCGTTCTCAACTCATAGATAACAATGATTTCCAGGCCGATGTGGCTATCAGTATGGGAGGGGACGGCACATTCCTGGAAGTTGCCAGACGTGTAGGGAATAAGGAAATTCCCATCCTTGGTATCAACACTGGGCGACTGGGATTCCTTGCCGATTTCTCTCCCGAGGACATACCTTATGCCATAGAGCAGATTTATGCCAAAGGCTTACGTACAGAAGAGCGTAGTGTCCTGCAGCTCTCCTATTCTCAGGGCGAGCCCGCTGACTATCCCTTTGCGCTGAACGAAGTGGCTGTCCTGAAACGAGACAATTCCTCGATGATCAGCATCCGCGTTGACATCAATGGCGAATATCTTACGACCTACCAAGCCGACGGCTTGATTATCAATACTCCCACAGGAAGTACAGGCTACGCCTTAAGTGTAGGCGGCCCTGTCATGCATCCCGACAGCAAAACCATAGGACTGGTTCCTGTAGCTCCGCACAGTTTGAATATACGGCCTTTTACCCTCTCGGACGAAAAGGAGATCTCCCTGACAGTAGAAAGCCGGAACCATAATTTTCTGGTCGCGGTTGACGGACGAAGCGAAAAATGCCAGGAAGGAATCTTGCTTTCTATACGCAAAGCTCCCTATCTGATTAAAGTTCTTAAGCGCAGTAATGGCTCATATTTCCGTACCTTACGAGAGAAGATGATGTGGGGAACCGATGTACGAATCTAACAATATCCTGCAATGAGCGCCAATATCATAAGATGGTTCTGGAACACCTCACGCGGATTACGGTTACAGTCATGCATTAATGCCATTCTGGGCATTATCCATGTAGGGCTGGACTTTGCTTTCATCGCTGCGACAAAACTATCCATCGACATTGCCACGGGACGCAGCCAGAGTTCCCTTACATTAGCTGCAGCCTTGCTCATAGGTATTATGCTGTCGCAGATACTTATGGGATTTACACGCAAATGGGTAGCTGCCATTCTGGGCGTTCGCAGTCAGAATATGCTCCAGCTGCGCCTCTTCGACCATCTTATGCAAAGCCAATGGAGCGGCATCGAGAAACACCATAGCGGAGATGTTCTGAACCGACTGGAACATGACGTAAAGGATATTACCAATGTCATCACAGAAACCATTCCTTCCATACTTGGCCTCACCGTCCGGTTCATAGGTGCATTCTTTTTCCTGCATAGCATGGACCAGACACTGGCTTATCTGCTGGTTTTCATAGCTCCCGTCTTTATCCTGTTGAGCAAACTATACATCAAAAAGATGAGGGCCCTGACCCGCGAAATCAGGAATACAGACAGTAAAATTCAGAGCATTCTTCAGGAAAGCATCCAGCATCGTCTCATCCTCAAGACACTGGAACGTTGCCAGACAATGGTTGAGCGCTTAGGTATCAGCCAGTCTCTGCTACGCAAGCAAATACGCCAGCGCACCCTCTTCAGCAGTTTTTCTGCAACCATGCTGAGTGCCGGATTCGGTGGAGGTTACCTTGTTACGTTCCTTTGGGGAGTAAACCGTTTGCACGAAGGAGAGATAACCTACGGCATGATGATAGCCTTTATCCAGCTGGTCGGACAGATACAGGGGCCATTCCGGGAACTGACACGCTATATACCCATCCTCGTAAATAGCATAACAGCTTGCGACAGACTGATGGAGCTGCAAGAGACACCTATGGAATCCGTTGGAGAACCCGTCCGGTTAGAAGAAGGGGGCATTCGATTAAATGATGTGTCATACGCATACGACGAACATCGGACAGTAATCAACCATTTACGATTCGACTTTCCTGTTGGCAGCATCACAGCCATCATGGGAGAGACGGGAGCAGGAAAGACAACACTCATCCGTCTTATCCTTGCCTTGATGAAGCCCCAAAGCGGCAGCATCGATATCTATGATGCCAAAGGAAACAGTTATGCCGTCAGTCCGCAAACACGCTGCAATCTGGTATATGTACCTCAGGGCAATACCATTTTCAGCGGTACCATTCGGGATAACCTGCTACTTGGCAACCCCGCTGCCACAGAAGAACAGATGCTGGATGCCTTACGAACCGCCTGTTCCGAATTTGCCATAGATCGCGGACTGGATTCCACATGTGGAGAGTTGGGAGCCGGACTCAGCGAAGGGCAGGCACAACGTATCAGTATCGCACGTGCCCTCCTGCGTAACGGAAGCATTCTTCTATTAGACGAAGCTACCAGCGCCTTAGACTGCGAAACAGAACAGGAACTGCTGCACAGGCTGCACCAATGGTCCGACGGCAAAAAGACCATCATCTTCATTACACACCGTCAGGCTGTGCTGGAATACTGCACACAGTTCCTTACCCTAAAAGAAGAGAGTTAAAAACTTATACATTATAATATATTATTTAAGATATGAACAAAAAACTTACAGCAAGCCTTGTAGTGGCTGCAATCATTGTAGCAGGTATCATTGGGTATCTGGTTTACACTATGCAGAAACAGCAGAAAGAGAGTGCACAGATGCTGGAACTGGCCGAAATGGACAAACGCGAGATGGAAAACGAATACGAGCAGTTTGCCATGCAGTACAACGAGATGAAGATGCAAATCAATAACGACTCTCTCGTGGCTCAGCTCGAGAAAGAACAGCAGCGTACAGAAGAACTGCTCGAAGAACTCAGACGCGTTAAAAGCAACGATGCTGCAGAAATTATGCGACTGAAGAAAGAACTGGCTACCCTAAGAAAAGTCCTTCAGGACTTTGTCCACCAGATAGACTCCCTGAACAGACTGAACGAGGAGCTGACACAGGAAAACTCTAATCTGAAGACCCAGAACCTGCAGGCACAGCAGCACATCAGTAACCTAAGTACCCAGAACGAGTCACTTTCCTCTAAGGTCGAAATTGCCAGCCAGCTGGATGCAACAGGTATCTATGCCGAGGGCCGCAACAAGAAAGGAAAGGCTGCCAAGAAGATTAAGGACGTCAAGAAATTTGTCATCGGTTTCAAGATAGCACGTAATGTTACCACCTCCACAGGTTTAAGAAGTATCTACGTACGTATCAACACACCTACTGGCGATGTGCTCACAAAGGGCGGAACCTTCCAATACGAGAACAGAAACCTCGAGTACAGTATTCGCAAGGACATCGAATATACAGGCGAGGAGCAGAGCGTAACAGTTTACTGGGATGTTGCAGAAGCCCTGAGTGCAGGAACATACCGCGTGGATATCTTTGCCGACGGTCACAACATAGGAACCTCTTCGTTCTCGTTCGAGAAATAACATGGGAAAAGGTAAGTTGGCTAAGTTTGCCGAGATGGCAGCAAATCCACTGGTCGTGGAATGCCCCACGGCAGCTGTCATGCAGGACGAGTTCCCGATGAAAGGCCAATGGGGAAAGCTGTTCTTCCATAACAGCAACCCCATTGTACTGGAATTGGGCTGCGGCAGGGGCGAGTATACCGTAGGACTGGGAAAACTGTATCCCGACAAGAACTTCATCGGTGTGGATATCAAGGGAGCCCGCATGTGGACGGGAGCCAAAGAGGCACTCCTGTCCGGCATGAAGAACGTAGGATTCCTGCGCACCAACATAGAGTTTATACAAAAGTTCTTTGCCGCAGGCGAGGTGAGCGAGATATGGCTTACCTTCTCCGACCCTCAGATGAAGAAGGCTACCAAACGCCTCTCCAGCACCTATTTCCTGGAGCGTTACCGTCAGTTTTTGCAAGACGGGGGAATCATACACCTAAAGACCGATTCCAACTTCCTCTTTACCTATACCGAGGAAATGCTCAAGGCCAATAACCTGCCTACGGAGGTTTGTACAAGAAGTCTGTATCAGGAGGAGGGAGACAACACCAAAGAGGCCCGTTCCTTCCAGACCTACTACGAAAGTATGTGGCGGGCACGCGATATCGACATCAAATACCTGCGTTTCCGCCTTCCCGTAAAAGGCGAACTGGTGGAGCCCGATGTAGAGATTCCCTTAGACGAATACCGCAGCTACAGTCGCGAGAAACGCTCTACTTTAAAGGTTAGAGGTTAAAGGTTAAGGGTTAACTAACGTAAACGGTAAACAGTAAACGGTAAACTGAAAAAATGGAATTATATCCCAAACTTATATTAGATGCACTTGCCACTGTCCGCTACCCTGGAACGGGTAAGAATGTGGTAGAGATGAATATGGTAGAGGACGATATGCGTATTGCTGGCCTCCACGTCAGCTTCAGCCTTATCTTCGACAAGCCCACAGACCCCTTCATGAAGTCGGTTGTCAAGGCTTGCGAGGCTGCTATACATGCTTATGCCTGCAAAGATGCCGAGGTAGAGATAAAGACCAAGAACCTGCAGGCTCCCCGTCCCGAACTGCCCGATCTCCTGCCTGGCGTTAAGAACATCATAGCTGTCAGCAGCGGCAAGGGTGGTGTCGGCAAGAGTACCGTAGCCGTCAATTTGGCAGTCGCTTTGGCTCGTTTGGGCTATAGCGTAGGCCTCTTGGACTGTGACATATCCGGGCCCAGTGCTCCCAAGATGTTCCAGCTAGAGGAGGCCCGTCCTTATAGTCAGAACATCGAAGGCAGAGACCTTATCGTCCCCATCGAGAAATACGGAGTCAAGGTGCTCAGCATCGGTTTCTTCGTCGATCCCGACCAGCCAACCCTTTGGCGAGGCGGCATGGCCTGCAATGCACTGAAGCAACTCATAGGCGATGCCAGTTGGGGCGACCTCGATTACTTCATCCTTGATACCCCTCCCGGAACCAGCGATATACACCTGACCCTTGTTCAGACGCTCCCCATCACAGGGGCTGTCATAGTCAGCACACCGCAGCAGGTTGCGCTGGCCGATGTACGCAAGGGTATCAACATGTACCAGAACGAGAAGGTCAACGTGCCCGTCCTGGGTCTGGTAGAGAACATGGCTTGGTTCACACCTGCCCAGCATCCCGAGGAGAAGTATTTCCTCTTCGGTAAAGAAGGTGTAAAGGAGCTGGCCGAAAAGATAAGCCTCCCCCTATTGGGACAGATACCCATCGTGCAGGATATCTGCGAGGCCGGAGATAACGGTACGCCCGCGGCTCTCGACCCCTCAACCATTACCGGCCAGGCCTTCCTGCAGCTGGCTGCCAGAGTGGTTACGCAGACAGACAAGCGCAACCAGGAGCAACCTCCCACCACAATTGTCGGTATTAAAAAATAACCTATATGAAACATTCAGTCCTTTTACCCTTTATCCTCTGCTCGTTCCTTCTCAGCGTGCAGTTCCCGAGCGTTCATGCCCAAGTAGATACCAGCCATCCCCGAAAGATAAAAAGCCCGCTAAAAGGGTACAGGTTGGTATGGTCCGACGAGTTCAACACGTCCTCTGTCGACGAAGCCAGATGGACCTTTCAGGAGGCTAGGGCCGGTTGGGTGAATCACGAGTTGCAGACCTACGTGGCAGGCCGGTCACCTAAAGGCAACAAGGTAGCAGAATGCAGCAACGGAACCCTTAAGATTCATTGCTTCAGGGAGGACGACAAGATATACAGCGGCCGCATATATGGCAACAGGAATACAGGCTTCAAGTACGGATACATCGAAGCCAGCATAAAGCTGCCCAAGGGAAAGGGCACGTGGCCTGCCTGGTGGATGATGCCTGTAGACAGGGGAAGATGGCCCTCTTGTGGCGAGATAGATATCATGGAGGAAGTCGGCGCAGATGCCAACAGAGTTTCCAGCAGCATCCATTGCCAGGCATACAACCACCCCAACAAGACGCAGAAGACACACGAGATGTTCTGCGAAGGAGCCGAAGAGGGATTCCACGTATATGCCTTGGAATGGACAGCAGACTATATCCGAACCTATGTCGACGGAAAAGAGCAACTCTACTTCGAGAACGACAAGCAGAACAACAACGACACCTGGCCCTTCAACAAAGCCTTCTACCCTATCCTCAACATAGCATGGGGAGGTGACTGGGGCGGTTACAAGGGAGTCGATGAGACGGCACTGCCCGTCACCATGGAAGTAGATTACGTAAGAGTATGGCAGAAGAAAAAAGAGTAAGGCATCCGACCTTACTCTTTTCTTTTTCTTATATTATTCAATCACGACTCTCGTCCAACCGTGAACATCCGGCTCTATGCCATACTGGATGTTACGCAGCTTGTTGTAAAGCTTGGTACTTATAGGCCCCGGCTCACCATTCTTACTGATAATGTAGCTCTTCTTGTTCTCCAGGTCATCGATACGCTCGATAGGACTGATAACAGCAGCCGTTCCGCAGGCACCGGCCTCCTCGAAGGTAGCCAGTTCCTCTTCGGGAATCTGGCGGCGTTCCACCTTCAGCCCCAAATCCATGGCCAGCTGCATCAGACTCTTGTTGGTGATGCTGGGCAGAATACTGGTACTCTTGGGCGTAACATAGGTGTTGTCCTTGATACCGAAGAAGTTGGCAGCACCACACTCGTCAATATACTTCTTCTCCTTGGCATCCAGGTAGAACTCGCAACTGTAGCCCAAATCGTGTGCCATCTTGTTGGCCTTCAGGCTCGCAGCATAATTACCGCCCACCTTATAGATACCCGTACCAAGTGGAGCGCTACGGTCGTATTCACGGATAATCACGTAAGGGTTAGTAGCGAAACCGCCCTTGAAGTAAGGACCGACGGGTGTAACAAAGATAAGGAACAGATACTCCTGGGCAGGATGCACACCTACCTGAGCGCTGGTTCCTATCAGCAGCGGACGAATATATAAGGTAGCGCCGCTCTCGTATGGAGGGATGAAACGCTCGTTCAGGCGTACCACCTTTTCTACCATCTCTATAAACTTCTCCGTGGGGAGTTCAGGCATCAGGATGCCGCGGCAAGTACTCTGCAGGCGGGCTGCATTCTCATCGGCACGGAACACGCGCACCTTACCGTCGGGACAACGGTATGCTTTCAGGCCCTCGAAAGCCTCCTGGCCATAGTGCAAACAGGTAGCTGCCATGTGCAGGGGAATGGTCTCCTCGCTGCAGGTTTCTATCTCGCCCCATGTACCATTGCGATAATAGCAACGCACATTATAATCTGTCTTCATGTAACCAAACGACAGGTTACTCCAGTCAATTTCTTTCATCTTTACTTACCTTAAAAAAGTTTCCAATTTGCAAAATTACAGAAAAACTTCCTAACGGATGTACTTTTTGTTGCACAAAATTATCATCCGGTAAAAATTCGTTCCACACGCCCTACTCTGCCAACAGTTTCCTGACCTCCTCGTCAGCCTTCGTAAGCTTATCCTTACAGAACTGCAGCAACTGCTGAGCCTCTTTCAGCTTTGTAGCCAGCTGGTCGATAGCAATATCACCGTTCTCCATTTCCTTGGCCAGCTTTTCCAACTGCTCCATAGCAGCCTCATATGTCAGTTCCATCTCTTTCATATTATAATATTTCTGGTTTTATCCGATAAGTTTTATATGTATTGCTTATCCTTTTTTACATATATAGGCTGCAAAACAACAAAAAAAATACCGAACATACAAAAAAAACAAAAACAAACTTTCTTCTGAAAAGCACTTTCATAAATATAATAAGGGCAATAAAACTATTAGGTTAACAAAAAAATCCTTGGAGTTTTCATTTTTTTTCTTTTATTTTGCACCGAAAACTTATTCACTTTTTAATTTCTATAGCATTATGAAGAAAATTTATTTATCACTTCTTGCAGCCATGACACTGATGTTGTCAAGTTGCTTTACAACGGGATTCGGAACCACTCCTACTACCAGTTCAAATGGCAACGTGTGGGGTAATGTGCTTGGCAATGTATTAGGCCAAGTGTTGCTGGGTGGAATGACATACGACCAGTCGGGCATTCTCGGTAGTTGGAACTACAATGCTCCAAGTGCAGCCTTTACTACCAATCAGGCTCTAACAAAGGCCGGAGGTACTGCAACAGTCACCAACATTGCTTCGTCGCTGGCAAACAACTACAACAACATTGGTATCAATCGTAACAACACCTCTTTCTCGTTCCTTAACGACAACAAATTCTCGGCAAAGGTGAACGGAATTCCATTCAGCGGGACCTATGCTTATAACCCGCAAAACGGAGAAATCGCCCTTAAGACCGCAACCGAGACCATTAAGGGCAACATTACAAAGACAGAAAAGGGGATGGGGCTGATGTTCGACTCTAAGCAGATGACCAACATCCTTCAGAAAGAAGGAAAGGTTAGTAACACCACAGCCGTCCAGGCTGTCAGCAAACTCGCCAAGAGTGCCGACGGTGCTCGTGTAGGCTTTGAACTTACAAAATAAGAGCGGTTAGCGGTACTGACTAAGGGAAAGAAGAAATAATACATTATCCTATAAACATAAACAAAGGGGATGTGCCAATGGCACATCCCCTTGTTTTTCATAAGAAAACATCCCTGTGTCTTTAATTGAGTAAGAATGCCAATAACTTCCACAGGACTTGCGTGATGTAAAACATTTTCCATTCCCTTCTGTCTTCCTGTTTTATCTGCCAAGTTAGAGAAAACTTACTGCCACACGCAGAATTTTTTGCCGCCACGTGTGGCAGTAAAAATTCTTCGACACTCGTGCCGTTTCCTCTCCGTTTGACAGCTTTCGGTTTGTCAAAACTTTTCCTTACATCCTTACAATTCTTACAGTATTACAGTATTAAAATCGGCATACAGTATACCAAGTAAAAAAATGGAATACGAAACTGTAAGCCGTGAGATTTTGCTCTCGGCAATCCATTTGTCAGGATCGATAGGATGGAAAGCAGGAAAGATGAAAGAAGGAACGTATTCGGGTCGTTTGGGTGTCGGCCAAAATTCTAAGGCGCTATGATGCCATCTCGACCTTTGACGTAACGTTACCGTCGGCCAGGCGGGTGAGGAGTTGGTCGCCTGGTTGCAAATCCTTAGCGGAACGGAGGAGCTTGCCGTCGGCCGTATAGGTGAGGGAGTAGCCTCGCTTGAGCTGAAGGGCTGGATCGAGGGCGAGGTGGCGGGCCTGGAGATTCTCTAACCTGAGCTTCTCGTTCTGAAGCAGGAACCTGGCTGACTGCATGTAGCGGTTCTGGAGCATCTGGGTGTGATGCGCTTCGGTGAGCAGGCGCTGGCGAGGGGCCGAGGTGAGACGCATGGTAAGCTGCTCTATCAGTCGCTGCTGACGCTCGCACAGAAGAGAGACATCCTGCATGATGCGATTCTGGATATCATCGATCCGGGCCAGTTGCTGGGCTCCGTTATCTATAAGGAAGGCAGCTGCGGCTGTAGGAGTCTTTACACGGGTGTGGGCAACAAAATCGAGGACGGTCTCATCACGCTCGTGCCCTATACCGACAATAACGGGTATAGGCATCTGGGCTACAGCGGCGGCAAGGGGATAGGAATCGAAGTCGGAAAGGTCGCCCGTTGCTCCTCCGCCCCGGATAATGACAACGCAGTCCCAGCAGTCTGCTTCGTCGGCTATGGCAGCCAGAGCGGTCATTACGCTCTCTTCGACATTGGTGCCCTGCATGACAGCAGGAAAAAGATGATGGTGGAAGAAGAGGCCATAGTCGTTATGCTCTAACTGGTTACAGAAATCACCATAACCGGCAGCACCAGCGGAGGATACTACGGCGATGTGCTTGAGCAATAAGGGCATGGACAGCTCCTTATTGTCATTGATAATGCCGTCCTGCTGTAACTGGTCCAGGATTTCCTTACGGCGCCTGGCCATATCGCCCAACGTGAAGGAACTGTCAACATCGAGGATATTAAGGGCGTAGCCGTACTGTTCGTGAAAGGTTACCCTTACCTGAAGTTTCACCTGCAGACCGCGACGGAGTGTCTCGCCTGTCTCTTTCTGGAAGCGCAGACTGATGATATTATAGTTGCGGGCCCAGCAGGTGATGCGGGCTCGCGCTATGATATTACGGCCCTGGGCATCCTTCTGGACCAGCTCACCATAGAAGTGTCCGCCGAAGCCTACAGAGGCATCGGCGAACTCTCCTTCGACCCAGTACTCCTCGTCCAAGGAGGTTTCCAGTACTGAGCGTACAATATGATTTAATTCGAATAGTGTCAAGGACTTACTTCACAAGCACCTTACGTGTTGTTCCATCGCTCATACGAACAATGTTAAGGCCACGCTGGAGCTTTGATGTCTGCTGACCGCCCAAGCTGTAAACCTGCAGAATCTTACCAGCATCCTGGAGAGAAGCAATAGCTGTCTCGGCATCCTTCTCGGGAGCAACCAGATTTCCGTTAGCAGCAACGATAGTGCCGAACAAGCTCCAAGGCTCTGCCAAGGTATAGGCACCGACAGATGCATCAGGAACATGAAGTGTTGCACCTTCTACAGGAGTTCCATCAAAAACACCAACGAGGGTTGCGGGAACCTTCTCTGCATAGCAATAGAAATCCTTCAAAGCGGGGCAACCGGAGAATGCATTGCTATTAATCTTAGTTGTTGTCGCAGGAAGCGTAACAGATGTCAGATTTGCACAATCTGCAAAGCAATAGTCATCTATCTGAGTTATAGTCTCGGGAATGGTTACACTGGTAAGACCTGTGTTATAGAAAGCCAGAGGGCCGACAGCGGTTACACTGGCAGGAATGGCAATAGTGGTAAGACCCGTGCAATTCTGGAATGCGGCGGTACCAATCTCTGTTACACCGTCGGGAATAACTGAGTTCTTGCAACCGGAAACAAGTTTGTGGTGGATGATTGTTTCTTTCTGCTTTGTCTCTTCGTAAGTTTCGATGATGCAATTGCCATTAGAGTTGTAAATGGGGTTACCGTCTGCGATAGCAATAGATGCCAGGTTTACGCAACCGCCGAAGCTGGAACTTACCATTGCCTTAACGGTGCTGGGGATGGCAATAGCTGTCAAACCGGCACAATTCTGGAAAGCAGCACGGCCAATCTGCTCCACGCCCTCGGGAATGGTTACACTGGTAAGACCTGTACAACCCTGGAATGCAGCATCACCGACGTTGGTAATACCGGCAGGAATGGTAACAGAAGTCAAACCAGTACAGTTCTGGAATGTGTAGCTCTCAATCTGACCGATACCTGCAGGGATAGCTACAGAAGTCAAAGCTGCGCAACCGGCAAATGCAGAACCGCCAATCTTAGTGATGTTACCAAGATTAATGGAAGAAAGACGCTTGCAGCCGAAGAACGTATAAGGCTCAATGACGGTTACGCTCGAGGGAATGGTAAAAGAGGTAAAGCCACTGCAGCCAAAGAATGCAGAGTAGCCAATAGTGGTAACGCCTGCAGGAAGAGCCAGAGTGGTAAGAGCAGCACAGTTTCTGAAGGCATTGGCACCAATCTCTGTTACACTCTCAGGAATGGTAACAGATGACAGTGCCTTGCAAAAATAGAAAGCCTTTTCGCCAATGGCGGTAACACTGTAAGTCTTGTCGTTGCTGGTAACGGTTGCGGGGATAGTAACACTGCCCTCATACAACTCTTCTCCGGCAGCTACGGCTACCTTGGCAGAAGCAGAAGCTGTGTCTGTAACAGTGTAGTAGATACCACCTACCTCGAAGTCATAAGCCTGCATGTTCAAACTGCCAAACAAAGCAAGTAAGCAAAAAACAAAGTAATTTCGTTTCATTTTAGTTTAATATTTTTAGTTTGTTATTTCATTCAAAATAAAGCATATTACGGCACAAATATAGGAAATTATTCTTTTCAAACAAAGAAAAACCATTTTCTTTTTGCAATTCTCTTACTTTATTGTACTTTTACGACCGAAAATCAATAATTCACTTTAATTAACATTATGAAAAAAATTATCCTTGGCATGACAGCAGCAATATCTCTACTGGCTTGCACCAACCGACAGAACCCTTTCCTTACTGAATGGGACACTCCTTACGGTATTCCTCCTTTCGGAGAAATTCAAACAGAAGACTTCATTCCCGCCATTCAAGCGGGCATAGAGCAACAGAACAAGGAGATAGAGGCTATTGTAGCCAACACGGAAGAACCGACATTCGAGAATACGATTCTGCCCTTGGAACTCTCTGGAGCCATCCTGAGCAAGGTAACGGGGGTGCTGTACAACATCTGCGAGACTGACCGCACGGACGAGCTGGACTCTGTGATGGAAAAAGCTATCCCTATGCTGACGGAACACAGCGACAATATCTCGTTCAACAAGGGGCTTTACGAGCGTATTGCCAAGCTGTTCAGGGCCGACCAGAGTCGACTGACACGCGAACAGCAGATGGTACTGAAAAAACGCTTTGAGGCCTTTGAACGAAACGGTATCGGACTGCCTGAAGACAAACAGGCACGCCTGCGCGAAATTAATACGGAAATGGCTACCAAGACACAGAAACTGGGCAACAATATCCTATCGGAGAACAATGCCTTCAGAGATAAGTTCGGCATCAGCATTTCCGACTATCCCAATACGATGACTACCACTGAGGACCGCTCCCTCCGTCAGCAGATGCTGGAGGCCTATACCATGCGCGGCCATAACGGAAACGAATTCGATAACCGCCAGCTAGTGCTTGACATTATGCGTCTGCGCATCGAGAAAGCTCAGATTATGGGCTACAAGAACCCTGCAGCTTATATTCTGGAGCCTAAGATGGCACACGACACGCAAGATTGAGCCTTGGGACTGGTGGTACTATGCCGAGAAGGTGCGTAAACAGAAGTACGATCTGGACGAGGAGCTGACCAAGCCTTACTTTAAGTTGGAAAATGTAGTGAATGGAATCTTCACAGCTGCCAACACCCTGTACGGCATAAACATGGAGGAACTGAAGGATGTACCCTCTTACAACCCCAACGTAGTAACTACTTATAAGGTTACTGATGCCGAGGGCAACTTGCTGGGCATCTTTACAACCGATTATCTGCCCCGTCCCAGCAAACGCGGCGGTGCCTGGATGAACAATATCCGTGAGCAGTATGTGGATGCTCAGGGCAACATGGTGCGCCCCATTATCGTGAATGTGGGCAACCTGGAGGAATATCTGACCATTGACGAGGTACAGACTGTTTTCCACGAGTTCGGTCATGCACTGCACGGTCTGCTTACCCAATGCAACTATCCCTCTGTAAGCGGTACAAATGTAACACGCGACTTTGTGGAGACCTTCTCGCAATTCAACGAGAATTGGGCTTTCCAGCCAGAGTTACTGGCTCAGTATGCCAAGAACGAGAAAGGCGAGGTTATTCCTGCCGAGCTGGTGGAGAAGATTAACAACGCACTGAAATTCAATCAGGGCTTTATGACTACAGAACTCTGTGCTGCCTCGATCCTGGATATGAAGTGGCACGAATTGGAGAGTATAGAGGGTATAGACATTGATGACTTCGAGCAGCAGGTTTGTCAGCAGATGGGTCTCATACCCGAGATTGGTCCGCGCTATCGCACCACCTATTTCAACCACATCTTCTCGAGCGGATACAGTGCTGGCTACTACGGCTATCTGTGGGCTGAGGTATTGGACAAAGATGCATTCTCCGTGTTTGAAGCGTCAGGCAATGTATGGAACAAGGAACTGGCCACCAGGTTCAAACAGACATTCCTGGAGAGAGGAGGTTCGGAAGAGCCTATGGTGCTGTACGAACAGTTTGCCGGCCGTAAGCCTGACAACGATGCCTTCCTTCGCGGAAGAGGACTGAAATGAAAAGAAAAGAGAGGCAATTGCCTCTCTTTTTTAGTTTAGAGTTTAGAGGTCAACGAAAGACGAATCGCTTCGCTACTAAAGACGCTAACCACTAACCGCTAACCGCTATTCAATAACCAATAACCGTTAACCTCCCCTACCGTCTATGCTGAACTTGTGACCATTGGGAAGGAGCAGGTACAGGTGACTGTTCTCGAAGATCTTGCGAACCTTATTACTCGTTGTCTTAATCCCCACGCCAAATTGCGAATTATCTTCCGTGGGAGAAAGGATGGGAGTTGTGTAACGATCCATTCTTATTTCTACCAGGACAGGGCGGTGATCAGAAGCCTCCGGCTCGTTGATTACCTGACGCTTGCGAACCGACTTGACAACGCGTCCGTAACTGGCAATATAATCTATAATGTTCTTGGGAGTACGGGCGGGGAAGGTATAATTGGCACTGTTGTTGGTAATGTTGTTCAGGAAGGAGAAGCTCTTCTTCATGCTGGCGATGAGAGTAGACGTAGGGTAATCGTTCCAGTCGCCACAGATAAAGAAAGGCTTGTCCCAACGGGCGGCTTCCTCTAAGATGATATCCAAAGAGGCAAGACGGTTTTCTTCTTCCAGGTCGAGATGAGTACAGGCAAAGACATATTCCTGGAACTCGCAAACAAGGAGAGTTCTTTTCTCGCTTCCCGGCAACGGAATATTGCGGTACGACAAAGGTTTCTCCTTACTGAGAATGGCTACTCCGTACTTGCCTCCCGTAAGGGGAATAGCAGGACCGAACGTACTGCACATTCCCAACGACTTAGCCAAAACGGAAGCTTGATGAACATAGCCAGAACGCTTGACACAGCTGTCAACCTCTTGCAGTCCTACCACGTCGGGCACAGCATCCCCTATGACCCCAGCCTGACGGTTAAGGTCTATCACGTCGTCCATCCCAGCCCCATGTCGGATATTATAAGTCATGATGCGTAACGTCATCACGTCTTCCTGCTGGGCAAAAAGCATACTGGCGACCCAAAAGGTCGCCAGTACGAATATAAAGTATTTCTTCATTTAGCCCAAGAAACTAAGCAGAATACCTGCTGCTACGGCAGAACCGATCACACCGGCCACATTGGGACCCATAGCGTGCATGAGCAGGAAGTTGCGCTTGTCGGCCTGCTGACCTACGGTCTGGCTGACACGTGCTGCCATAGGAACGGCACTTACACCTGCAGAGCCAATGAGCGGATTAATTTTTTCCTTCAGGAAAAGATTCATCAGCTTAGCCATGAGTACACCACCGGCAGAACCGATGCCAAAGGCAACAATACCTACACAGAGGATACCCAGTGTCTGCCAGTTCATAAATGAAGTTGCTGTGGCTGTTGCGCCTACGGTAAGACCCAGACAGATGACAACAATGTTGTTCAGCTCGTTTTGGGCAGCCTTGCTAAGACGCTCTACCACACCGCTCTCCTTCATAAGGTTACCCAACATAAGGCAGCCCACAAGGGTTCCGGCAGAAGGAACAACCAAAGAAACCACAATGGCCACTATGATGGGAAAGAGTATCTTCTCTTTCTTGCTGACCTCGCGTAACTGAGACATACGGATCTTACGCTCTTTCTCGGTAGTAAGCAACTTCATGATAGGAGGCTGGATAACAGGCACCAAAGCCATATAGCTGTATGCAGCAACGGCAATGGGACCCAGCAATTCGGGAGCCAACTTACTGGTGAGGAAGATAGCCGTAGGTCCGTCAGCACCGCCGATAATACCTATGGAAGCAGCCTGTGCAGCAGTAAATCCGAAGATTGGCAGATCTGTCTGGGTTACCAGGAAGGTAGCAAAGATACCCAATTGCGCAGCAGCACCCAACAGCAGACTCTTGGGATTGGCAATCAGCGGTCCAAAGTCTGTCATGGCACCTACTCCCAGAAAGATGAGACAGGGATAAACACCTGCCTTGACACCGATATAGAGGATATCCAACAATCCGCCATGTGCCATAATATAACCATAGCTATGGTAGTTGGAACTTGAAGGGTTCAGGAACTCATTGTTCCACATCTCTGAATCAAACATACCTGCGCCTGGCAGATTAGTGAGAATCATACCAAAGGCTATAGGGAGCAGCAGCAGAGGCTCATACTCCTTCTTAATAGCAAGGTAAAGCAGGAAGCAGCCAATTAAAATCATTACGGCACACTTCCAGCCATCGCCTACGAAGAAAGAGATAAAGCCCATCTCCTCGACAAACTTGCTAATGCCCTCTTCTGCATTAAAGCCAGCGGCCATAACAGGAGTGCAAACCAAAAGCATCAAGGCAAATATACTGAAAATCTTAATCTGTTTCATGGCAATACCTAGTTTAATATTTACTATCCGCGAATATTCAGTATCGCCTTATGCCAGTTCAACAAGAGCCTGACCACCATCAACCTGGTCGCCCACGTTAACAAGGACAGCCTTAACTGTACCGGCAGCCTCTGCGGTAATGCTATTCTCCATCTTCATAGCCTCGAGCATTACAACGGTATCACCGGCAGCAACCTGATCGCCAGCCTTTACCAGTACCTGTGTAATCTTACCGTTCAGAGGAGCAGTTACCACGTTACCACCAGCAGGAGTAGCTGCGGGTTTAGCTGCAGCAGGAGCAGGAGCAGCAGCGGCAGGAGCAGCAGCTACGACAGGCTTTACAACGGGCTTCTGTGCAGGCTTGCGCTCGGGCAGGGTTACGGTATAGATCTTGCCGTCGACAGTCACCTCGAGCGTATCTTCGTGCTCTACAACATGGGCAGAATGTTCTTTACCACTTATGTTAAATTTGAACTCTTTCATTTTTGTTTACTTGTTAAAATCTTGGGTTTAATACTGCGTGCCAGTTTGAAGACTGAGTGTTTTTTATGGTGAGAACACCACTTTCCTCGTCGTGGGCACTGTTAAGATAGAGATATATGGCTGTGGCAACCACTACAAGGTCGTCACCATCTGCAGCATCGGCATGTTTGCCTGGAGCCAGAGCCGGCGCCTTGATGCCGTCCGGCTGATGAGATTTGGAACGCTTAGCGATATAGCCGAAGCCCACCAACACCAACACCAACAAGACAAGTATGGCAAACACCACACAAGGGCTGATGCCAGCAATATACCATGCCTCAGGAGTTATAGTTAATACTGTCATAACTTTAGTCATTTAATTGCTTACAATGGAATGTTACCATGCTTCTTGGCCGGGTTGGTCAATCTCTTGTTCTGCAACTGCTCCAAAGCGCGGATAATGCGGAAACGTGTATTGCGAGGCTCTATAACATCATCGATATAACCATACTTAGCAGCCTGATAGGGGTTAGAGAACAGGTTCTCGTACTCGGCAATCTTATCAGCCATGAACTGCTTAGCCTCTTCTTCCTTGCCCTCGGTCTTCAGTTCCTTAGCCTCCTTGGCATAGAGAACGCTGGCTGCACCGCTTGCACCCATAACGGCAATCTCTGCGCTGGGCCATGCATAGTTGGCATCACCACGCAACTGCTTACAGCTCATTACAATGTGGCTACCGCCATAGCTCTTACGCAAGGTAACAGTTACCTTGGGCACTGTGCATTCTCCGTATGCATAAAGCAACTTGGCTCCGTGCAGGATAACGGCATTGTACTCCTGTCCTGTACCGGGAAGGAATCCTGGAACGTCGACCAAAGTAACGATGGGAATATTAAACGCATCGCAGAAACGTACGAAGCGTGCGCCCTTGCGGCTGGCATTGCAATCGAGCACACCGGCCAACTGGTTAGGCTGGTTGGCTACAATACCTACGCTCTGACCGTTGAAACGGGCAAAACCAATAATGATATTCTTGGCAAACTTAGGCTGAACCTCCAAGAACTCGCCATTATCAACAATACCTGCAATAACCTCGTACATATTATAAGGATGATTGGGATTGTCTGGCAGAATCTCATTCAGGAAGTCCTCCGTGCGGTCTATGGGATCAGTACATTCAACACGAGGAGTCTTCTCCATATTGTTCTGAGGAATGTAGCTGAGCAACTTCTTGATGAGGGCAATTCCCTCTTCCTCGGTGCTGGCTGTGAAGTGTGTTACACCACTCTTAGTAGAATGAACACTGGCACCACCCAGCTGCTCCTGCGTAACCACCTCACCCAAAACAGCCTTAACAGGGCCAGGACCGGTAAGGAACATATAGCTGGTATTTTCTATCATCAGGGTAAAGTCGGTCAATGCAGGACTATAAACAGCACCACCGGCGCAAGGACCCATAATAGCACTTATCTGAGGAATAACACCGCTAGCCATAATGTTACGCTGGAAAATTTCGGAGTATCCGGCCAGAGCGTTGATACCTTCCTGCAAACGTGCACCACCAGAATCATTCAGACCGATAACAGGAGCACCCACCTTCATCGCAATATCCATAATCTTACAGATCTTACTTGCCAGCATCTCGGACAAAGAACCGGCGCTGATGGTGAAGTCCTGAGCAAACACGTAAACCAGACGGCCGTCAATGGTACCGCAACCTGTTACAACGCCATCGCCCAGATAATGCTTCTTGTCCATACCGAAGTTTGTACAACGATGCTGCACAAACATATCCATCTCTTCAAAACTGCCTTCATCAAGCAACATGGCAATACGCTCACGGGCTGTATATTTACCCTTCTCATGCTGCTTCTCAATAGCCTTTTCGCCACCGCCGACACGGGCTTTGGCACGGAGTTCAACCAACTCCTTAATCTTTTCTGCTTGAGTACTCATTTCTTTTATTAATAATGTGATTTTTTCAATTTACGGGTGCAAAGTTACAAATAAGTGAGGGAACGGCAAAAGAAAAACTGTTTTATTTTGTATTTCTGTCACTTATTCCTACCTTTGCGCCAGTTTTAGTTTTCGGGAAGATGAACAAGCAACAATACGTACCAACAGAACTGGGAGAAAAGAAGGTAGGACTACTGCTCTGGCAGTATGCCACACCAGCAATCATAGCGATGGTGGCTAGTAGCCTTTATAATATTGCTGACAGCATCTTCGTGGGATGGGGAGTCGGCGATATAGCCATCAGCGGAATGGCCGTTGCCAGTCCCTTTATGAACCTCTCTGCTGCTTTTGGCGCAATGGTAGGTGTAGGAGCCAGCACAACTATCAGTGTTCGACTGGGACAGGGAAAATACGACACAGCCCAACATATTCTTGGCAACACCATATCACTGAACATCATTTTAGGAACTGTTTTTGCTGCTGTTTGCATCTACTTCCTGGATGGTATTCTGACCCTGTTTGGTGCCAGCAGTGCCACCCTACCCTATGCTCGCGAATATATGCTCATCATTTTGCTGGGTAATGTGGTAACACATCTTTACTTTGGACTGAATGCCGTTATGCGCAGTGCCGGGCATCCCACGATTGCCATGAGCTGTACCTTCCTGACCATCATCATCAATATTTTGCTGGACCCCCTATTTATCTTTGTTTTCCATTGGGGGATAGCCGGTGCAGCCTGGGCCACTGTGATAAGTCAGGCAGTATCTCTGTGTGTTCAGATGAAGTTGTTCAGCCGCCCTACAGAACTGCTGCATCTGCGCAGAGGCATCTACAAGCCTGACCTCAATATTATCCGTCAGTGTTTAGTTATTGGTCTAAGCCCTTTCCTTATGAATTCGTGTGCTTGCATAGTAGTGTTGTTTATCAATAACAGGCTTAGGGATTATGGGGGTGACATGGCCATTGGCGCCCATGGTGTCGTAAACCGTATTCTCATGTTGTTTGTAACCACCGTAATAGGTTTGGTACAAGGCATGCAGCCTATTGCCGGATACAACTGGGGAGCGCACAAGAACGACCGCGTATGGCGCGTGTTGCGCTATACCATTGGTGTTGCAACCTGTATCACATGTTTTGCCACACTGATATGTGAACTTATTCCGGAGTATATCATCTCGATATTCGGAACTGGCGAGGAACTTACAGGCATTGCTACTCATGCCTGCCGCATCATAGTAGCTATGTTCCCATTGGTAGGTGCCCAGATAGTGATAGGAAACTTCTTCCAGAGTATTGGCCATGCAGGCAAAAGCATTTTCTTAAGCATGACACGACAAATGCTGATGCTGGTACCCTTACTCTACTTCTTGCCGCCGATATGGGGGCAGGAAGGTATATGGTATAGCATGCCTATCTCCGACTGTATCTGTTTCTTCCTGGCTTTGGGTATGCTCTTTTACATGGTACGTAAAACAAAAAGATATGAAGCGAATAGGGCTGCTGAGTGATACCCACGCCTATTGGGATGAGCGTTACATCAAATATTTCGGTGAATGTGACGAGATCTGGCACGCGGGAGACATTGGTAGTATGGAACTGGTGACACGCCTGCAGGGGATTGCTCCATTACGGGCTGTCCATGGCAATATAGACGGAGGTGATGTAAGGCGTATGTTCCCAGAGAAACTACGCTGGACCTGTGAAGGTGCTGACGTGCTGATGACACACATAGGAGGTTACCCGGGCAGATACGATGCACGCATCAGAAAGCAATTGTACGAAAGACCTCCAAAACTTTTTATCAGCGGACACAGTCATATACTGAAGGTACAATTCGACCCTCAGCTAAAACTTTTGCACATTAATCCTGGAGCAGCCGGACTTCAAGGCTGGCAAACAGTACGCACCCTTGTCCGTTTCTCGGTTGACAAGGGAGAATTCAAAGACCTTGAGGTTATTGAAATTTAGAAACCTTCACGCTTCCATCCTCATAGATTACCCTTTGGATTATTATTCCATTGAACCCGGAACATTGGACATTGGGGATTCTCTGACCAGAGAGATTGTAATACTCAACAGCACGGATCCTGGAAGAAGAAGCAATAACGGGCTTTATCTCATCTATGACATCCTGACTGGCAAACACTAGTGAGAAAGGATCCTGTACAGATCCCAACTGAGTCTGCGAGCGGAAGACGGTTGTATTAACAGCCCCATAGACCTCGCCACTGGCATCCAATAAACGGAATGTAAGCCGGTCGGGCTTCTCTCCATGAATATTCATAAAGAGCAAATCACCATCCAATACGCCAACACCGCGACATTCATCTCCACAGAAAGCTCCCACATAATATCGGCCATCAAGAGATACTTGCCCGTCGGCCTGCACATTGGCAACCAGCGTCATAACATCGCGATAAGCATGGATATTTGTCTCCCATGCGCCATCCTCAGACTGAGCGGTGGGAGCATAACGTCTGTTTGGGGTTTTAAGCGGACTCAGGCTCTGCCAGCAGAACTCTTGTTCCCGAGATGTATAGAAAAGGTATGATTGTCCCGGTTGCAACGTAGCAAGTGAACCGTGCCATTTACCGTCCTCGTAGGTAGCAAAGGCATCAAGTCCCACCACTTTATCACCTTCCTGAGGAGCATAGCCCTTAAGAGCTGCCTCGAGATTGGTTGCATTGTATAGCGGGCACCCGACCCAGTTCCAACCTGGACGAACAGTAACAGGAACACTCACATCATAAACTACACCACGCAAAATTACATCAGCAGCTTTCTGCATTTTAATCTTGTAACCCCGGGCTGCCTCTAAAGCCTGCAGGGTTCCTTGCCATACCTCCTCATCATTAAGCCACAGGCTGTCTGCCTGACCACACAGGTAAAGAGCATCTGCTGTGAAACGGCTTTTGTCAACGCTAAGAGCCATATTGTGTGAGGTCCAGTTCCAACCTTCAGCCAAAGCCAATGTAATGGTTTTCTCTCTGCCCAGCCATTCGTTCGAGGTAATGGCATTAAATTCCGTCATACCAAGCTTATTAGACTTGTCTATAGTAGGCTGATTAAGTATATTAGCCATATTACCGCCATCGGGATATCTGCCATAAGTCTGCCATTTGCCCTGCTCAAGATATTCCACACAATCCGCCCAGGAACCGTCAGCCGCCTGTATGCTGACGCATGCACCATCGGCATTTTCCAACTTAAAGGGGGCATGCAGCTGGCTAAAGGAATCCTTATCGTCGCACCAGATGATGCAAGTTCCATGCGCAGGAACCACACCCTGTTTCATCTGGTATTTCTGAGGCTTGCTTCGATTATCGCTTAGGTAGAGGCCTTCCAAACTGATATCCTGGTCGGAAGTGTTATAAAGCTCCACCCAATCAGACTTCTTACCATAGTCATTAACATATATATCGTTGCCTGCACTCACCTCGTTGATACGCAAAGGCGAGGCACCGATTGCCAACCGCTGCTTCTCGTCAGAAACGGGCTCATAAACAGCCTTAAGTATAACATTACTATTATTAGAAAAGAGTTGGTGCAGGTCGATTACCTCATTGGCAGCAATTGTTTCACCGCCCCTGCTTGATAGGGCCAGACTTCCGTCGAACCACATATCGGTACTGGCAGCCGACGTATTCTTTATCTCTACAGCTATTTGATTCTGTCCCACCACTAAATATTCATGCGGAATAACGAAACTCCCCATATAAGGTTCCGAAGGCTCGTAATGTCCGCCTGAAGTATAGTCTTCGTATTTAGAACCGCTGGCAATGTAATAACCCCCCACCTCATGACCGTTCACATATAGCATTATACCGTCATCTATCTGATAGTTAAACGTAAGAATATCCTCATCAGAGAGCGAAGAATCCAGATTGAAGGACTTACGGAAATAATAGGTAGGACGTTTTGAACTGCTGCTAGGGCCATAATCCAGTTTGGTGGCAGAAGTCTCTTGCATGAGAGAACCAGCATTGCCATAGCCAAAAGGGGCATTTCCCGAACGCCATCCATTCTGTTCCTCATCGAAGGAATTTGATTTCCAGTCATATTTGTCCATTGACCCCTTATCGTAATACATCCAATCAGAAGACATCGGTATTATTGACTTCACGGATGCTGCCAAATTTTCGGACAACCATCCTTTAAAAGTATATCCGGCAGGAGCTTTCGCCGAGAGACTTGTGGGAAGGCCACCGTAAGAGAAAAGGTAACCGGCAAACTTGCCTGTGGGAATCTCCTGACCGTTCACGGCAAGACGAGCCTCCGGTATATTCGCAGAAATGGATGCATAAATGCTATAGCTAAGATTGTAGTAACTACGCAAAGTGGAAATACGGGAACCATTGTACGCAGAGCGAATGGTGCCGATTAGTCCCGTGTTGGAGCCACCTCCCTCAAAGGATAATGCAGGATTAATGTTATTGTAAATATTCCTGACAATCTCTTCACAACGGGTTGGTTCAAAAACACTGCCGTCAACAATACAATAAGCGTCCATAAACTGACGACGGAACGGGTCGTACTTCATCAGGTAACGGAAAAGGTCGTCAACATTGGCACCTCCACTAGTATTCAGAACCTGTGTAAGCATAGTTGTTGAGCCGAATGCCGAATCTGCATCGAACAGGACAAAATGGAACTTTCCGTCGCTCCGACTTCGAAAGCCTTTTATGTTATTGGTATTTGTAATCCAATCCGTCGGACCCATATAACACTCCAATGCCATATAGTTAATGTACTCGTCTATATCCAGAAGGTCGCAAATCTGACTGTATGTTTCCGTTGACTTTGTCTGTGCCAAATTTGATGCCAGCTTCAGTAACTGCTGCCACGCTTTGTTGTCACCCATCTTCTGATTATATTGTGCATTGCTCAAGTCAAACTGGTCCATATCGCTAAAGTCAATTCCATAATTGCTATAGGCAAAATGTTTGTTATTGCTCTCACGAATATTAAGCATGCCATAATAGTTCCCGTTCAAGAATACATGAGCAGGCTGATAATCCTGGCAATCAACATAGAAGCCACTCTTCAACACAATCATCTGGATAGCAGGATCTTTAATACGAGCCTGTGTATCATTACCTCCGTTACGTACTTGCCAACAACGGTATTTATTATGAATTTTCGAGGGAAACACAGGATAATCTATCACATTTACCCCTTCGTATCTTTTGTCGGTCTTGATACGGAAGGAACTCCTTGCCTGCCAATAATTACCATCAACTGTACCTCCTCCGTAAGCCCTTGTCCAACCTCCGCAGATCTCCAAGTCTGCCTCTTGGTTCAACACCACAGAATAATTAACCTTTCCGTTCTTATCTGCCACAGGAACCATGTATTCCATATTTACAGGACGTTCCCAATCCATATTCCAGTTGCAGGCATCTTGCTGTCCGTTTCCACTCATACCATTGGTACCTTTCACAAAGATGCCTACCTTGTTGTCAAAGAAGTTTTTCGGCTGTGAGCAAACAGAGAGGATGGGCAAATAGTAGTCGTGATTCTGGTATATATAACTACGGGTTACCACGGGACTTGGCAAAAACCTCTTCTTAAAAAGACACAGGCGCAAGACAGTAGTCGAATTGATCGTAAACCTACCATCGGTACTGGTCTCACCATTGGTAGCCGTTGGCGCACTGCCATCGGTAGTATAACGCAATGTGGAGCCCGCAGGAATTTTTACCTTAACATTAAACGCATCAGTAAAAACCTTGCTGTCAGTATCCACCACGGGAGCATTCATCCGCTCTTCAGCGAACTGGCTGGTCGCATTCGTTGCATTTGGCGTTGGCTCGCCTGTAGTGCCCCACTCTTCTGCTCCATCCTGAACACGGGCCCACGAGCAACGGGGAACAGCAGGAGGATATACAACAGAAGAAGCCACAGACTTGTCTGCATTTAGCAAACTGATGGTTCCGCCCTCAGTCTCTAATTTATAGGGGACTTGCAACCTGGAACTGTTACCATAATTACCCGCTGTCATGTAATGATCAAACCAGACCGTTTTAAAACCTCTTGCAGGCACACTACCGTGAGAACTCAAAAATCTCATTTCGTTCACACCGTCTGAAAGATACATGCCCTTCAGTGCAATAGCTACAGAAGAAGGATTATAGAACTCCACCCAACCGCCATAACAGTTGGCATTATCCAAATACTGGTCCAGATTGGCAACCTGCACCTCATTGATTACAAGTGTTGTATCAACCGTTTCCTGTGCCAAAACAGATGTTGGCAACAATAGCATTAGAAGGCCAAATATATAGAATCTCATTCAGTTTCCGCGTTTTAGGTCCACAAAGATACAGAATAAAATTCATACCAAACAAAAAAAGACCGGCGTTTTACAAGAAAAAGATGCTTTTTTTATCACGAAAAACACAAATATTTATCCAAAATGCTTTTTTTTTCACTTTTTTTTGAGTTTTTTTGCAGTACATTATTGTATTTCTCAGAAAAGTCCTATCTTTGTACTTCGTAGAACTCGAAAAAATAGAGAGAACAAAACAAATATTTTATTAATTTTTTATTAACTTAAACTAAAATCGTATGAGAAAGTTTCTGCTTTCATTGCTCGTGATGCTGATGGCTGGAATGGACTATGCTATGGCAGCCACATTCCCAACTCTCAGTACTCCCGACAAGCCGGTGTTGTATTATATTCGTAATACACGCCAAGACAAGTTAGTGTCGCTGGGCTCAACGACAGATTTCATGGATGAGATTGCCGGTACGGAAAAATCTCAGGCCTGTATGTTCTGGTTCGAGTCAGCCGGTGAATTAATCAACGGCACTTACCAGCCTGTTTACATCCACAACATTACCACAGCCAAGTCCATGGGACATTACAATGGTTGGAATGCAAAGGGTGCAAAATGGTTCCTTCGCGAGAACACCGTTAATCCCGATTATCTTGGTATCGGTGCTGTAGCAGGTGAAGAAGGTAATGGTAGTGTATGGTGGAACGACAATGGTGGCACCAAGGTAAAAACTTGGCAGTTGAATGGCGACCAGGGTTCTATCTGGGACATTTACCCCGTTCCTGAAGAAGAGATTCCCGCAGGACTCTCTGTTATCACCTGGAACCTGAAGAATGGTGACGATATTCTTTTGACCGTTAAGTCTGCAGCCGTACAGGGTGTTAAATATGAAGCTCCCTTTGATGCAGTATCATACGTTGGTTCTACAACTGCTACTGGCGACAGAAAGGATCAGACTGTAAATGTACAGTATGCAGAGAATTTCACCTTCACAGCCAGTGAAAACAGTGCAAACGCTATTTGGTACAAGGCTATTCTGCGTGGTAACAAGTACCTGCACTATGACAACCCCGAGGTTTCTTGTTTACCCGACAACGGTAGCAAGAGTGACATGGGTAGCTACTTCGCATTTGTAGGTGATGCTGCTAACGGATTCCGTATCTACAATGCAGCTTTGCCAAGTGGCTATGCTCTCGGCGGCGACATTTTTGCACGTTTGAAGGCTGTTCCTGAGGCTGAAGCTCCTGCTTACATGCTCGAGAACAACAACAACGTATTTGTATTCAGAAATCTGGATAGCGGTATTGGTTACCTGAACGACAATGGTAATTTCCTGGCTTACTGGATGAACAACAGCGGTTCTACCGATGGCGGTTCATCTTGGACATTTGAGAAAGTTGATGCTGAACTCAATGCTAAGATTAATAGCGCAGGTACCATTACCTATAAGTTCTTCAAGGATGGTCAGGAAGTTGGCACACCTCAGAGCATGAGAGCTATGGGTGGCGATCCTCTGCCCGCAGTTCCCGTTGTAATTCCCGGTTACTATGGTGAAACTCCCAAGGGTGTTGTAAACGGTGATGCTACTTACAACATTGATTTGGTGCCCGCTTTGCCCGTTTCTAAGGACTTTGCTTCGGCTACATGGTTCCGCCTGATGAACAGACCTAACGGCAACGGCGATCGTTACCTCTGCTATCAGGAAGGTCAGGACAAGTATGAACTGACCGAGAAGGCACAGAACAACGATACTTATCTATGGGCTTTGGTTGGTACACCCGAAGAAGGCTTCAAGATTATGAACAAGGCTGCCGGTGACGGTAAGTACTTGAGTGTAGATCCCGCTAACGGCAACTGCCCGACCATGACAACAACTGCACAGGTTTGGGAGTTTGCTCTGCAGAGCAACAGCAGCAACAACATCTTCGGTCTGGGTGTTAACGGATTCTGGTTGAACGACTATGCAAACAATCACTTCCTCTCTCTCTGGCAGAGTGGTCCTTCTGCTGATGTAGGCTCTACGTTGAAGATTGTTGAGGTTAATTTTGTAGATGGTATGTATGCCACTGAAGACGGCTTCATTGAGATTGGTTCAGCAGACGATCTGAAGAAATTTGCAGAAATCGTAAATGGCAAGAACCCCTATGCCAATGCTATCTTGGTAGCTGATATCGACAAGGGCACCGAGAATTACAGAATCGGTCGTGACGGTCAGGATTATCAGGGTATCTTTGAAGGTAACGGTCACACCATTACCTATGATATGACCTTCAATGAGCAAGGTGGAGCCCTCTTCCGCAATGTAGGTGTTCATGCTTTGATCCAAAACCTGAAAGTTCAGGGTACCATCAACACCAGCGATAAGTACGCCGGTAGTATTGCCGGTTGGAACAGCGGACGAATCGTCGGCTGTTACGCTGACGTAACCATCAACAGCAGCGTGCAAGGTGACGCTACCCATGGCGGTTTGGTTGGTATCGGTTATCGCGGTACTGTCATCGAGAACTGTCTGGTTAATGTTGCCATTAAGGGCGAGA
Source organism: uncultured Bacteroidales bacterium (assembly GCA_902791675.1). Classification (GTDB taxonomy): domain Bacteria; phylum Bacteroidota; class Bacteroidia; order Bacteroidales; family Bacteroidaceae; genus Physcousia. Next base: position 2,944 of record CADAWW010000030.1, on the reverse strand, counting down.
GTACTCAGAACTGCGGTGGTGTTGTAGGTTGGGCAAATGATGCTATCAACATTGTAAACACGCTGGTTCTCAACCACGAAAGCACTTTCGACCACAATAGCGGTAGTAACAATATTGCCCGTAATGGTGGAAACATCCGCGTATTTGACCTCGGCAACTACAACCAGGATATTTACAACAACCGTCCTGCAGGTGCTAACTATAACAACTATGTAACCCAGCAGTGGGGTGACAACAATGCTACAACAGTTGTTGCCTATGGCGATTTGGCAGACGGTAAGATTTGCTATCAGCTGAACAACGACCAGAAGAGTATTGCATGGGTTCAGCAGATTGGTACAGATGCATTCCCCGTTCCTGCAGCATTCGGTAGCGGACAGGTTTACGCATCTGGTGCTACAGACTGTAAGGGTACCTCTACAGAGACACTTACCTATAGCAACACTCCAAGCAATGCAATAACTACAGCTCACCAGTTCGATAAGTATGGCATCTGCTCTACTTGCGGTTGCTTCAACTTCGGTGGATTCGAACTTGACACACAAGACAATGCCGTTCTTCTCAAGACTGCAGACGACATCTTCCTGGCTGAAGGTTGGAACCGTATAGGTGACGGCTTCAAGCTGAACATGAAGATGGCTAACGATATCAAGTGCGTCTCTGAGCCCGGCCAATACATCTTTAATACAAGTAACTGGGTTGACGGTAACTTCAATGGTGACGGTCACGCTCTTACTATCGAGATGAGCGACCTGGGCAACTATGCAAGCTTCATTCCTCAGCACACTGGTGTATTTGAGAATGTAATCATGCACGGTTCAATCAGCACTAACGGACAGTATGCCGGTTCTATCTCCGGTGAAGGCCGTCAGGCTGCCATCCGCAACGTTTACTCTGATATTAACATTACTTCTACCAGAGTTGGTGACAACACTTCTGGTGGTCTGTTAGGTATGATCCGTACTGGTAAGAACATTGACAACTGTATCTATGCAGGTACCTTTACTCTACCAGGTCAGGAAGGTGGTTCACACTGTGCACGCGTTGGTGGCGTTGCCGGTTGGACACATGCAACAACCTATGTTACCAACTGTGCTATTCTCGGCAAGTTCGTTGGTGCCGGTGACCAGACCTTCGATGACGATACTGAGAACTCTCAGAATATCGCCCGTAACCCAGGCAATATCGTTGCTAAGAATGTATATGTCCTGAATCCTATCACAGGTAATGCTGTTAGTGACCATGACAAGTACACCAAGATTGAGAATCCCGAAAGTGTAGCAAGCGGTGAATTGGCATTCTTGCTGAACGAAAGCAAGAGCGGTGGTGAGAACTTCTACCAGCTCATTGGTACAGATCCTCAGCCTATGCCATTTGCCAAGGATGGTGCTAAGGTTTACACCGTGGCAGACTCTTACAAGTGCGACGGCACACCTCAGGGTAATATTACCTATCAGAACGAGGAGACTACTCCTGACATTCCTGCTCATGAGTTTGAGGACGGTGTCTGCAAGAACTGCGGTGACCTTCCCAATGACAAGGATGGATACAAGATGATTACCACCACGAAGTCTCTGGCTCGCTTCTCAGCTCTCGTAAACGAAGGCAAGACTGACATGAAGGTTCGCATGTATGAAGACATTGACATGCTTGGAGTAGATTATGCTACAGCTGGTAATACAGGAAAGATATTCGTAGGCGAATTCGATGGTCAGGGTCACGTTATCAGCAACCTGACTGTTAACGGCGGTGACTACGCAGGTCTGTTTGGTGTAATCGGTGGTGGTGCCGATATCAAGAACTTTGTTCTGGATAAGACCTGCTCTATCAATGGTAATTCATACGTTGGCGCAATTGGTGGTACCAATGGTAGCGGTAACGTTTACATTACTAATGTTGGTAACGAGGGTAATGTTACAGGTACAGGTCGGAACGCATCCGGTATCCTTGGTGTTGATATGGGTGGTGCTGCTACATTGTACATCACAAACTGCTACGTAACAGGTGCTATTAAGGGTGCTAACGAGTCTGCTACTATCTGCTCTTGGTCTAACGACGCTTCTGTTGTCGAGAACTGCTGGAGCATTGCTACCATAGAAGGCGTCTATGGCAACAACACCTTCACTCGTGGTGGTACAACTGTTATCGAAGGCTACGAACTTGAAGGCATAGGTACACAGAACGGTGATGATCACGGTAAGGATAGAACAAAGCTCATCTCTCAGGATGATGTAGTAAGTGGTAAGCTCTGCTTCGACTTCAACGAGCGTGCTGGTGAGAAACTGATGGGTCAGAACCTGAACGCAGGCGATGCTTATCCTTCATTCGCAAGCAACATGTCTGTTATGTATGATGCCAAGAATGATGTTTACTACAACCCATTGGAGATTGCAGAAGCAGTATTCGAGAATGCAGAGAATGCAGGCGTTAAGGGTACCTTCGGCTTCAACAAGCCTGTTACCGGCGTTACAGCAAATGGTGTAGCTCTCATTATGGAGAAGGATGATTTCGAGGCTAACGGCATCTATGGTGGCAAGCACCTCTTTGGCGCTGTTGCTAAGAATGGTAACATCACATTCGACAATGGTAAGGTAGTTATTGACTTTACAAGCTTCAGCGGTCATACAGATCAGCCCATCTTCGCTGGCGATCTTGCTCGTGCAGATGTAGGTGATGTTAAGGCCGACGCTAAGTATGTTGCTATCATCGTTGGCGGTACTGTTGAGGTAGACGGTGATGTCTTCAAGGACAACCTCGTTTATTACTGCGACGGTGCTGAGTTGTTGTCACTCTTAGACCAGGCTGTTGAAGATGCATATGCTGAAGATCCAACAGCTATCAAGGGTATTACTACCGATAACAACGCTGAGATTTACAGCATCACAGGTGTTCGCGTTAACAAGGCTCAGAAGGGTGTTTACATTATCAACGGCAAAAAGGTTGC
>CADAWW010000029.1 GCA_902791675.1 uncultured Bacteroidales bacterium | reverse complement strand
AAAAAATTATGTGGCTTCGAAAAAAAACTTAACTTTGCATAGAAAATTCCTAAAAACTACATAAAAAACTTAAATATAATCGTGTACTCAAAAGTTTGCAACACATTAATTAAAAGAAATTTTAACAAATTTAATCTAAAATCAAACCATTGTTTAACTTACTAAATTAAAACATGATCAGATGAAGAAGACAACGAAAAGTTATGTATTAGGTTTGCTGGTTATCTTATTCCTGCTGCCTAATGTCGTGTTTGCACAGAGTTTAACAGTGGAAGGAACGGTGAACGACGAGACGGGAGAACCCCTTATCGGCGCTACTGTCAAGGTGCGTCCTGGCGGCACAGGTGCCATCACGGACCTTAACGGTCATTTCATACTTCCATCAGTGGAACGAGGTGCGACACTTGAAATCTCCTTTATGGGTTACCAGACACAGACACGCAAGGTTGATGGGAAGCCTATAACCATCAGTTTGGTGCCTGATCAGAAAGATCTGGACGAGGTAGTGGTAATCGCTTACGGCCACCAAAAGAAGATGACCCTTACAGGTGCCGTATCGGCTGTGAGTGGTGAGGAACTGTTAAAGGCACCCGTGGCTAACGTGGCCAATGCCCTGCAGGGAAGACTGCCGGGTATATCGGTTGTACAGCCTTCAGGCATGCCTGGTGCTGATGAGCCGGTCATCCGTGTACGTGGTACTGGTACATTGAATAGTGCCGAACCGCTTGTACTCGTCGATGGCGTCGAGCGTTCTTTCTCTCAAATTGACCCCAATGAAATTCAGGACATTTCTATCCTTAAAGATGCCTCGGCAACAGCCGTATTCGGTGTGCGAGGTGCTAATGGTGTAATCCTTGTTACCACCAAACGAGGTGAAACAGGAAAAGCCTCTGTTACAGTTTCCGCAAGTGCTGCCGTACAACAGGTCTCCAAATTCGTTGACTTCGCTGATTCATATACATATGGTAAGATGTGGAACTATTCAGCTATTACCGATGCATTACCAGTGAATCAGTGGCCTGGTAGCTCCAACATTTCCGACTATACGCCCTATGCAAACACCGGCATTCGATTCAGTCAGGATATCATGGAGCATTTCCGCAAAGGTGACATGCCTGTTACGTTCCCCAACACCAACTGGATTGACTATCTGATGAAGAATGCCGCATGGCAGGAACAGGTGAACGTGAATGTTAAAGGAGGAACTGAGAGAGTGAAGTATTTCATCTCTGCCGGATTTATGAATCAGAGTTCACTTCTTAAAACTTTTTCTGCAAATAATGATGAAACCTTCCGTTATAACAGGTTCAACTATCGTGCCAACTTAGATATTGACATTTCTAAGTATAGTCAATTGGCACTTACCTTGGGAGGCCGTGTTCAGAACCGTACCGAGATGGGTGGCGGTGAAGGATTCTTATTCCGCTATCTACAGGGTGCCACCCCATACGCTGGTATCGGAATCGACGAACAAGGCCGTCATGTTGTTGCTGATGCTAACATCGTAGGTCCTTATGACCGTGATGCCCTTTCAAACTTTTATGACCTGGGCTTCACGAACACCAGTACCAACGTTTTGAACCTTGACCTCCAGTATAAACTTGACATGAGTTTCCTTACACCGGGTTTGGATTTCAGAATTAAGGGTTCTTATAACTCCGAATATACGGCTCAGAAAAACCGCCAGAATGGATTCGGTACTGGTGTCACATACGTGGCAACAATTGTTGACGGACAACAGGTTCTCCGCAAGGAGGGCGTCACTTGGCCATTACCTTATTCTGACAGCCGTTGGGGAGGTCGTAACTGGTATGCCGAGGCAAGCTTTAACTACGCTCGCAAGTTCGGTAATCACAATGTAGGCGCATTGTTCCTTTACAACCAGTCGAAGAGGTATTATCCCAGTAACTACACCGACATTCCTTCTGGTTATGTTGGACTCGTGGGTCGTGTCACCTACGACTATCTGTCACGTTACATGATTGACTTCAACATCGGTTATAATGGTTCTGAGAATTTTGCCGAAGGTAAACGCTATGGTACATTCCCATCTTTCTCAGTCGGTTGGATTCCATCAAGCGAAAAGTTCTGGGAGCCCGTGAAGGACGTTATCAGCTACCTGAAAATTCGTGGTTCATGGGGTAAAGTCGGTAACGACAATACTAATAGTGCCCGTTTCCTCTATCTGCCGGGTATGTGGCAGTTCTATCAAGGTTCTATGACTGTAAACCCGCAGGAAAGAGGTGCCAATTTCGGAACAAGCGGCAACTGGTTACAGGCCGTAAAGGAGATGACAACTGGTAACCCGAACGTTACATGGGAGACCGCTTCTAAGTTCAATATCGGTCTGGATGCGTATTTCTTCAATGATCGCTTGGGCATGAACCTTGATTTCTTCTGGGAAGACCGCAAGGATATTCTGGTGTCAAATGCCGCTCTTTTGCCTGCTGTAACCAGCCTTCCTGCAGGCGTAGTCAACGAGGGCCGTGTTAAGAATCATGGTTTTGAGCTGACCCTGAAGTGGGCCGACAAAGTTGGTGATTTCCGATATAGCATCAGTCCAAGCATTGCCTTTGCCAGAAACAAGGTGATTGATATGCTTGAGGTACCACCTATGTATGATTATCTAAGCCGAACGGGTCTCCCGGTAGGACAACGTTTTGGCTATGACCTTTTTGAATTCTATCAGGAAGGTACCGAAGACCGTTATTTGCAAAAATATGGTGTAAACATGCCTGACCAGAATATAGCATTGAAATATGGTGATGCTGTTTATGTTGACTTGAACGGTGATGGTTTAATCGATCAGAACGACCAAAAGCCCCTGGGCTATACCGATAACCCGGAATTTACCTGGTCAGTGAATGCCAGCCTGAACTGGAAAGGACTTGATTTCTCAATGCTTTGGGTAGGTGCAACTAATACAAGCCGCGTTTTGAATGGATACTTCCGCGACCAGTTCGGCTCTACAAATACTTCAGCTCTTACACAGTGGGTAGCCGACAATTCATGGACGGAGGATAATCCCGGAGCTATTTTACCACGTATCTCATTTGAAAACCGCGTTCATAACAACCGTGATTCTCAAGCGTGGATTGTAGACTCTAAGTATGCACGCTTGAAGAATGTAGAGATTGGTTATACTATAAACAAGCCGAAGTGGATTCCATTGTTCAATTACGTGAGGTTCTATGTTTCAGGTCAGAACCTGCTGACATTTGCTAACTTCAAAGGCAATGACCCCGAAGCTCCCGGACAAGGACTTGATTTCGGAGTACGTTATCCTATGACACGCGTGTATAACTTTGGCGTACAAGTCAATTTCTAAAGTTAAAAGTGTATAGTAAAAAATTGCTACCGCTATAAAAATGAAGAATATGAAAAAATTACTTATTTCTATATTAGCTATAGGGTTGACGAACGGCATTCTCACATCATGTGTTGATGAAGTCAACATTGGTAATGCCTTCTTAGAGAAAGCCCCTGGTGTTGATATAAATATCGACACGGTATTCTCTAAACCAGAATATACCCGTAATTTTCTATGGAGTGCCTATGGGCAACTCTATTGTACCTATACCTCCGGAAACATGATGAACGGAGCACCTATCGATGTTCTTTCCGATTCTTATCATTGTTATGTCAGTTGGGGCGGCCCTAAACAAAGTTATTACCCCGGCGGTCTAACCGAGGACGCTCAAGATACAGATAATGGTAATTATGTAGGTAAGTTCTCTTATTCTACAAAATCACCAAGTTATGATGCTGATGGCCGCGTTTCAATCTACGAGACAGTGCGCAAGTGCTGGCAGATCATAGAGAATATTAAACGAGTACCTGGCATGAGCGAAGACGAGAAAAGCCGTCTGCGTGGCGAGGCTTATACGATTATGGCCAGTCGTTACTACGATGCATTCCGTAATTTCGGTGGTCTGTGCCTTGTAAAGAAAGCATACGGCGTAGGCGAGAACTTCACCGGAGGTCGTTCCACAGCTTGGAAGACCGTCGAATTCATAGACTCGCTTATTCAATGTGCCATCGATGAACCAGGATTCATTTGGAACATTCCCGATGCTGATATTGGTCAATGGTCGGGTCGCCTTACCAAAGCCTCTGCCCGTGCCTTGCGTGCCAAGGTCTGGATGTTTGCTGCATCGCCGCTATTCAATGACGATGAGCCTTATTTAAGATACACCAAGACACCGACCGGCCTTGAGTCCGAGGAGCACGTCTGGTTCGGCAAGAAGGATCCTGCATTATGGAATCGCTGCTTGCAATATTGCAATGATTTCTTTGCAGAGAATGAAGCCAATGGCAATTATTACCAATTGGTACAGCCTGCTACTCAGGACGAAGCTGGTTACCGTGCAGCCTACCGTCGTGCATACCGTTATCGTAACAACGAGACATATCACGAGAAGATTTTCGATGTACAGCCTACTCAGTACCTCAGCGACGCCGTAGTGGACGGTCAGCGACAGAACTCCTGGGGATGGGGTTGGGCTGGTTTCGCCTTGGACTGCTATCGCCAAGGTGGTGCCGTTCCCACCAACGAGTTAATGGAGTGCTTTGGCATGCAGGATGGTCGCAATTTCCCGTACATGAACATATACGGTCCTGGTAATAATCCCACTGGCGTTGATATCTTTGCCAATCGTGACCCTCGTCTCTATGAGACGATTATGGTCCCCAGGCAGTCACTGCCCGCCGGTTTCGATTATGCTGGCAAAAACTATGTCGATAGTTGGGAAGGTGGCGCTATGTACTTCGATAAGAGCAACTTCGGAGATGCCACATCGGACGATTGTGCCTCTCACTATAGAAAGTTCAAATGGATGTTAGACTATCAGGACAACAGAATGAATGACGAGTATATTGGTGTTTCATATATCCGTTTGGCAGAAATGTATCTGATACGTGCCGAAGCTCGTGCTGAGACAGGTGATTTACAGGGTGCTCTTAATGACCTGCACGTTGTACGCAGTCGAGTAGGACTGGGACGCATTGAGGCAATGAACCCCGCATTGAACTTGACTTCCAACAAGGACAACTTGATTGACGAGATTCTCCGTGAACGCAACTGCGAGATTGGTGCCGAATGTGGTGACCGTCTGTATGATATGGTACGCCGTAAGCGTCAGGATTTGTTTACCAAGCCTCTCCATGAGATTCGCGTCTATCGTCTTGATGCCAACGGCAATCGCATGCCTTTGGAAAAGGAAAATGCTGACGGCTCTAAGGAAGGCATTGACCTGAGATGGGATCCAAGTACACCATGGCCTAAGTTCGAGTACGAGAAGCCTCAGATTGTAAATGGTGCCCGCCGTTGGTGGGAGCCTGGTTACTGGACAAACAAGTGGTATCTCGACCCTGTTTCCCGTATTGAGATTCAGAAGGGATACGGACTTACTCAGAACCCTGGATGGTAATATTGATAATTTATAATTGACAATAGAATTATGAAAATAAGAAATATAACAAAATATACCTTCGCAGTCCTCTGCGCCATTCCCATGATGGGAAATGCCCAGGTGACTTTGAGCGACAAAGAGTCGCAGAAGGTAGATTTAGGCTATGGTGTTGAGCAGTCAGAATTCCTCACTACAGCGGCTGCAACAACTATAACTGCAGAAGAGCTTCGTCGCACATCGGCCATCAGCCTTGCAGATGCTCTTTATGGCAAGCTTCTTGGCCTTACAGCCATCCAGAATACTGGTTTTAAGGGCGAAGAAGGACGTGGCGCTTCATTTAACATCCGTGGTGTCCAGACAACTGGTGAGACAGATATTCTAATCCTTGTAGATGGTGTGGAAAGACCTATCGACCGTCTCACAGTAGAGGAGGTTGAAAGTGTCACTGTCTTGAAGGATGCCGCTGCTGTTGCACTTTACGGACACGAAGCAATCAATGGCGTACTATTGGTGAAAACAAAGCGCGGAACCAAAGACTCAAAGTACAATTTCAAAGCGGGTGTTTCACATAAATTCCAGTTTGACCCGAAAACTGCCGACATGGTAAGTGCCTTTGACTATGCCAATGCGCTGAACCAGGCTCGCCTGAACGACGGGGCCTCTCCCGCTTATTCCCCTGCTGAAATGCAGAAATTCTTGGACGACAGCGATCCCTTTGTTTATCCTAACGTAGATTGGAAGAAGGAAGTCTTTAAGAACACAGCTCATGAGACGAATGCATTTCTTTCGTTCTTTGGGGGTACAGACAAGATTCAGTATTATACAAATCTTGATTATACCGATGCCCGTGGACTCTATGCAAACCCCAAACAGGAAGAATGGAATTCACAACTTAAATACTCAAAAGCCAATATCCGTGCCAACATAGACTTCGAGGTAAGTAAGACCACAAGAATAAGCACAAACGTCCTAGGAATCCTGATGGAAACAAACGGAGTGCCTAACGTGAACTCAAACGATGCATGGTGGCATCTGTATAAGGTACCCGCTTTGGCATTCCCCGTTAGGACAGTCGGCGGTGTATGGGGTGGAAGTCAAACCTATGGCGACTTTAACCTTCTGGCTAAGTCACAGGGTACTGGCTTTACAAAGAGTCACCAACGCCAGATTTGGGCTAACATAACATTGGAGCAGGACCTTGATATCATCACGAAAGGATTGAAATTCTATATTGGAGCCTCCTATGATAATTCCTCCAACACCATCGAGAACCGCTTAAAGGGTTACCAGTATGGCTGGAACTACTATGACGCTGCTGGTGTCATGCAGGAAACCGTAATGGGTACAGTCGAGGATAAACTGAGATTTAACAATTATGTTGAGTCACAATGGCGTATTGCTACTTTCAATGCTGGTTTCAAATATGGTATTCAGCTTAGGAACGGCGACAACCTCGCTGCCAATGCCAACTACAACATGAAGAAAGAGGTCCGTGATAATCGGAGCAATACCTGGTATCGTGCCAATTGGCAGTTGGCTATGCACTACGACCACGCAAACAGATTGATGGCAGATGTAGTACTGGCTGCTAACGGTTCAAATCGCAGCTATCCAGCCAAATGGGCATTCTCACCCACAATCGGTTTGGGTTATATCTATGCCAACAAACCTGAAAGTAAGATTCTTAACTATGGTAAGGTCCGTCTCTCAGGTGGTATCCAACATACAGATTACGTTCCGCAGGCCGGACTCTGGCTTGCTGCATGGAACAATTCCCACGGACAGTTCTGGTATGGTAACAACTTCCAAAACTCTTGGGGTGCCTTCCTGACCCAGTTCCCCACCAGTGACTTCGCACAAGAGAAAGCCTATAAGGCAAATCTCGGTACCGACGTAAGACTGTTCAAATCACTCGATGTGACGTTTGATCTATTCTATCAGCAGCGTCGTAACATCCTGGTTAGCGCAGCCCAACTGAACTCAGACGTGGTAGGTATCCAGTCATCCTATGACGACAATGGTCGTGTGGAAAGCATGGGCTTGGAATTAGGACTGCGTTATGCCAAGACTTTCAATAACGGTCTTAATGTAAATGCCGGAGCTACGTTCTCAACTGTGAAGAGCAAAATTCTTGAATGGATCGAAACTCCTGCCTATCCAAACCTCTCAGTAGTTGGCGGTCCTGCCGATGCTGAGCGAGGCCTCATTGCCTTAGGCTTCTTCCAGAGTCAGGACGAAATCAATCAAAGCCCTCTTCAGCAGTTCGGACAGGTAAAAGTCGGTGACATTAAATATAAAGATGTAAACGGTGACAATGTTATCAATGAGAATGATTATGTTGCACAAGATTATGGTACTAGCTTCCCTGCACTGAACTATGCCTTCAACTTCGGATTAGAGTATAAGGGCTTCGGTATTAACGCTACCTTCCAGGGTGCTGGTCATCAAGTAAAGAACCTGCGCTACGTTGATGGTGTATGGGGAGCACTCTCTGACAACCGTAACCTCTCTCAGGAATATTATAACAACTGCTTTGATATGGCAGGAGCCGATGCATGTTACCCACGTCTCTCTACAGAAAATGTGGCAAACAATGCTCAGAACTCTACGATATGGTATCGCAATGTCAGCTGGTTCAAGATGCGTGACTGCGAATTATACTACAAATTGCCAGCAAAAGTTATTGAGCCTCTGAAGATTACAAGTGCCAGAGTATTTGTACAAGGACAGAACCTTCTTTCCTTCGACAATATCAAGGCAATGGATGCCGAGAATCTTAACACAGGCTATCCAGTGATGAAGAGTGTGAATATCGGTCTTTCTGTACAATTTTAAGATGTGAGAAATGACAAGTAATAATTTGAAAAAAAGAAAGGTTATGAATATCTATCAGAAAAACAGCAGGTCCACTCTCTTGCTCCTTGCTTCATACTTCTTTTTATGCACTTCCCTTTGCGGGTTTCTGACTTCTTGTGCCGATCTTGAATACACTGAGGAGACAACACGCGATGAGGAGTGGACATACGAATATTTCGAAAACGGAATTAAGAACCTAGTATTCGATGTCTATGCCCAAGTTTATAATAATGAGTTTGCGGCCAACAGTCCCTACTTTTTTGCCGGAGCTACTGATGAAGCTCAGTATGCACTTGAAACAGGTGCAATCAACGGCTATGTAAATGGAGGCTGGAGTCCTGCTAATCCCTATTCTAACATTTGGACAAAATCCTATACAGCCATTGCTGATGTCAATATGTATCTTGAGAAGATAGAACAGACCGATATCTCAGAGTGGAAGTATAATGGACAATATGAGAACTGGATGGCTCAAATGGAATTATTCCCCTATGAGTTACGCTTCCTAAGAGCATACTTCTATTTTGAGTTGTTCAAAGCCTATGGAGACGTTCCATTGGTAACAACCACGCTTACCAATGCAGAAGCAAACAGCATTGAACGAACATCGGCTGACAAGATTGTTAAGTTTATCGTTGACGAATGTGATGCCATCGCACCTTATCTTCCTGTAACATATCAGACGGAAGTCGGTGCTGAAATAGGACGTGCGACCCGTCTTGCAGCTTTTGCTTTGAAGGCCCGCACGTTGCTTTATGCCGCATCACCGCTTCATAATCCGACTAACGACAAGACAAAGTGGGCTAAAGCTGCCGAGGCATGTAAGTATATTCTCGACAATGCAGCCACTTGGGAACTGAAACTCAGCAGTTATGATAAATTGTGGGGACACGATGCATTCTTCAATCCTGAGCTGATTTTCGGCATCGGACGTGGTGACGATGACACTAACGGTAATGTCTTCGAAATGGCTAACTATCCTATTGGAGTCGAGAATGGCTCCTCGGGCAATTGTCCTACCCAAAGTCTGGTTGACCAGTACGAGTACCAGGATAACGGACAAACCTTTGGAGAACGCTATCCAAACGCCATCGACCTCAATACTGTAAATCCCTATGAAGGTCTGGATCCTCGCTTTGCACTTACTGTGGTAAAGAATGGTGATGAGTGGCCCACTAATGGAGCACAGAAAAAGGTTATAGAAACTTTTGTCGGTGGATTTAATGCTGCTCCCAAGTATGGCGCAACTCCCACAAGCTACTATTTAAGAAAGTTCGTCGATGGCTCATGTGTGACTACAACAGACAACCAGACCAGACGTCGTCACACTTGGATTATTTTCCGTTTGGGCGAATTCTATCTCGACTATGCCGAGGCTGTATATAATGCTACTGGTAGTGCAAACGATGGAACATACGGTATGACAGCCAATGATGCTATTAACGTTTTGCGTAACCGCGTCGATATCCAGATGCCTGAGTTCACCGAAGAGGGCGATGCATGGGTAGCACGTTATGAACGTGAACGTTTAGTCGAATTGGCTTTCGAGAACCATCGTTTCTGGGATGTACGTCGATGGAAAAAAGGTCCAGAATATTTCAAGACTATCCAAGTGGCAAGCATCAGCAGCGATTTGACGCTTACCCGTTCTGCCATTACACGTGAATGGAATGACAAATATTATTTCTTCCCCATTCCGCAGTCAGAACTAAGAAAGAATCCCAACCTTACACAAAACGAAGGATGGTAAAAAGTAACTTGTAAAAATTGAAGTGTTATGAAGAAAATATTTTATTATTTCAGCGCGCTGCTTGCTGTTGTCTTTATAGCTATCACTTTCTCAGCCTGTTCTGAAGATGAGTTAGGCACAGCTAATCGTAAGCTGGGCATCAAAACATTCTTCCCAACAAAAGTGGTTACCAATCAACCGATAACCATTAATGGTTCAGGTCTCGGAGGTGTTACGGAAATAGAATTTCCTGGCGGTGTGAAAATGACTGATTTCGAGATTGTCAGCCAAGATATGATTCGCGTCAATACACCTGCAGGCATTCCCGAAGAGGGCGGTAAGATTATTGTACGTTCAACAAATGATGCAGCTGAGTCATCTGTCTCATTAACGCTTGGACATACTGAAGTATCAGGATTCTCCGTACAACCTAATGATAGTGTAACAGGTGGAGAATTGATTACAGTATATGGTAAGGACCTTGAGTTTATCAATGCTGTAGAGCTGCTCGATGCAGATGGTGTTCCACATAAGATTGACCAAAATGATTTCTATCGCAAAGGAACAAACAATCTTATTTTCCGCGTTCCTTTGAAGAATGTCTATAAGGGCACTTTCGTGGGTCTCCTTCACACTTATGACGGGCAGGAAATTGAAATGCCTGAATTGTATTACGAGCCCTCATCCGATGGCGGACACTGGGAGAAGACAAGGACAACTATCTGGAAGAATAACGGTGAAAGAGGCGTTATCAACTGGGGTGATGTCAACTGTCGCTTCGGTCTCGAAGGTACCGACGGAAACAACGAATGTGTTGCTACATTCCCGGCCGATGTTTGGGAGAAGATGAAGACCGGAACCTTCTATATGCAGTTCAAACCTGAATCCGACTCATATCAGATTCGTTTAACTACCGGATGGTGGAGCGTTCAGTGGCTTGGTTCAGACAACGATATCGCTCCCTGGAACATGGCCGAGAGGATTATCGACAATGGCGACGGTACTTACTACATCGAGATTAACTTCGGAGACGATCCGATAGTTGCTTCTCTCGACGAACAGCATCTGCTCTTTACCGGTGCCGGCTACACACTACAGGAGATTTACTTCGAAGAGGATGTCTGGGTTGGCGGCGGACACTGGGAAACCGTCAAGACTTCTTTCTGGAAGCACGACGGCATAGGTGGTGTTGTTGACTGGGGCAACGAGAATTACCGCTTCGGTCTCGACGGTCACGATGGCAACAACGAGTGTGATGCTACCTTCCCGCAGGATGTTTGGGATAAACTGAAGACTGCTAAGTTCAAAGTGCTCCTCGAAGGCGAGAATCCTCAGATCCGCGTAACTACCGGATGGTGGAGTGTCAACCTGACCACTGATGATATCCAGCCTGGAAATGAACTCCTGACGGATAACGGAAACGGTAAGTGGATTCTTTCCGTTGATCTGACCACGAACCCCGATCTTGTTGCATTACTCGACGAGCAGCATCTGCTCTTTACCGGAGGCGGCTATACTCCGCTTGAAATCTACACCGAAGAAGAGGTTTGGGTAGAAGATAAAAACGAGGAAAAAGAAGTCACCTTCTGGCAATACGACGGCTCGGGTGGTGTTGTTGACTGGGGTAACGAGAATTACCGCTTCGGTCTCGACGGTCACGATGGCAACAACGAGTGCGATGCTACCTTCCCGCAGGATGTTTGGGATAAGCTGAAGTCAACGAAGTTCTATGTCCTCCTCGAGGGCGAGAATCCACAGATCCGTGTAACTACCGGTTGGTGGAGTGTTAACCTGACCGCCGACGATATCCAGCCAGGCAATGAACTCTTGGCGGATAATGGAGACGGTACGTGGACTCTCACGGTCGATTTGACCACCAACCCCGATCTTATTGCCTTGCTCGACGAGCAGCATCTGCTCTTTACCGGTGGTGGTTATACCCCACTAAAACTCTATTTTAAATAGAAGAATAGAAAAGGCCTCACCCCACAGGGTGAGGCTCTTTTCCTTGTCAATGTTGCGTTAGGTTTTGCCTAACGCCCCTAAACTAAAAATAAAACAAACAATGAAAAAGATTATTATCATGTCTATTTTGGCTACAGCTTGTACAACCAATCAAGTTCGTCAACCTGCCATTCCACAAAACGATGAGGTAGAAAAGCAGGTGGAGCAGACGTTGTCAAGTCTCTCGCTGGACGAGAAAATCGGACAGATGTGCGATTGAACGAGGAAGCGCTGAAGAACGTATTCGAGAAGTACCACGTAGGTAGCATTCTTAACGTACCCAAGGGTGTCGCACAAAAACCTGAAGCTTGGAGCGCTCTTATCCGCCGCCTGAACCAGATCTCTATGGAGACATGTGCAGGTGTACCACAAATTTACGGTGTCGATCAGATTCACGGAGCCTCTTATACGTGGGGGGCTACACTATTTCCACAAGAAGTAGGACAGGCTGCCTCCTTTAACCGCAACATCCCGCGTCGCGTCAGCGAAATTGCTGCTTACGAGAGTCGTGCATGTCTCATTCCCTGGGTCTATTCGCCTGTGATGGACTTGGGACGTCAGCCTCTGTGGAGCCGTATGTGGGAAAGCTATGGAGAAGATGTCTATCTGAACTGCGAGATGGCCAGGCAAGCGGTGTTGGGTTATCAGGGTGACGACCCCAACCTCATTCCTGCTAACCGTGTGGCAGCTTGTCTGAAACATTATATGGCCTATGGCGTACCTGTCAGTGGTAAAGACCGCACGCCCAGCAGTGTTACCGAACGAGAGATGCGCGAGAAGTTCTTCCAACCCTTCCGTGCTGCCATCCAGGCAGGCGCCTTGTCTCTCATGGTCAACTCGGGCGTAAACAATGGAATACCTTTCCATGCTAACGCCAAATACCTGAACACATGGCTGAAAGAGGAACTGCAATGGGATGGCATGATAGTCACAGACTGGGCTGATATCAACAATATATGCCTCCGAGACCACGTAGCCGCCACCAAGAAGGATGCCATCTGCATGGCTATCAATGCTGGTATCGATATGTCTATGGTACCTTACGAGGTTGAGTTTTGTGACCTCCTTCGCGAACTCGTTGACGAGGGCCGTGTACCGATGTCCCGCATCGACGATGCCGTACGTCGCATCCTTCGTCTGAAAGTCCGCCTCGGACTCTTTGACAAGAAGACGTGGGACAAAGATGCCAACCAGTTGGCACAGGAATTCCCCGACTTCGCCTGCGATGCCTTTGCAAGTGAGGCTGAGCAGATGGCCGAGGAGTGTATGGTATTGTTGAAGAATGATCAGTCATTACTGCCGTTAAACGAAGGTACCCGGATTCTCGTCTGTGGTCCCAATGCCGACAATCTGCGAGGCATGAACGGAGGCTGGAGCTACACCTGGCAAGGTGACCGTACGAACGAACTTGCCCCACAAATGGGTAAGTATCTTACTTTCCAGGAAGCCATGATGGAACGCTTTGGTGAGGCCAATGTTCAGTATATTCAAGGCATACAATGGGATGAGAGGGACTTTAATCTTGATCATCAGGCTACCGACTGGAGTCTGCTGACTTCAGCTGCTCGTCGGGCAGACGTTATCCTTGCCTGCGTAGGCGAGAACAGCTACTGCGAGACTCCCGGTAACATCAACGACCTCAACTTAAGTGACAATCAAAAGGAGATGGTACGCACACTGGCACAGACAGGTAAACCCATCGTGCTTGTGCTTACTGAAGGACGTCCGCGTATCATTCGTGACATCGAACCACTTTGCCAGGCTGTTGTCCATACCTTCTTGCCCAGCAACTATGGTGGAACCGCATTGGCTCATCTCTTATCAGGTGACGTCGATTTCACAGGTCGCATGCCATATACCTATCCTAAATACCCAGGCTCTCTTGTTACCTACGACTACAAGCCATGCGAGAACATGGGACAGATGGAGGGCAATTACAATTACGATGCTGTGATGGACGTACAATGGCCTTTCGGTTTCGGCTTACACTACACCACAGTGACCTATAGCAACATGAAGGTCGATAAAGATACCTTCCATGCTGGTGACGTCCTCACTGTCAATATCGATGTAACTAATACAGGCCAGCGGCCCACTAAGGAGAGCGTTTTGCTATACAGCACTGACCTTGTTGCATCTCTTACTCCCGACAATCGCCGTCTGCGTGCTTTCGAGAAGGTGGAGCTGCAACCCGGTCAGACAACTACCGTAACCCTGCAACTTCCGGCAAACGACCTCTCGTTCGTAAACTTCGACGACCAATGGGTACTGGAGCCGGGTGAGTTCCGACTGTTCATAGCCGACCAGCAGGTTGTGGTACGATGTGATGAATAACCTTTAAACATTAATCATGATGAGATCGAATTTTTATCGATTATTATTTTTTGAATTAGTATTATTGGCCTTCGGTTGTAGTAATGAGAACAATGCAGAGCCTTCCATTACAATCCAGTTACGTTCTCAATCCATTGCAGAAGGAGCCGAGGTTGATGCCCGTACAACGACTGTTCTTACTTTGCATTATAACAATCCGGTAAAAGTTACAGGTTCCGGCATCAAGCTTAACGGTGTTACAATAACCGCTAAGAACAATACCTCTTCGCCTGTTTCTATTGACATTCCTCTCGCTTTAGCGGAAGGAACAAGATACACTTTGAAGGTTGAGAAAGGAGCAGTTGTCTCCACTACAGACCCAAAGGCATCTGCACCCGAGTTTACGTTGAATTTCACAACGAAAGCACCCGACCAGCCTGTTAGTGGCCAGGAAGCTGCTTACATAACCAGAAAATTGGGATGGGGATGGAACCTTGGCAACCATTTCGATACCAGTTCGGGAAAGGACAATAATCCTAACCAGTGGGGGTATTGGGACAGTGCAACGCCGACCATGGCTCTCTACACGAACTTGAAGAGGGCAGGAGCAAGCACGGTGCGTATCTGCACCACTTGGGGTAACTATCAGACACCTGGTGCCTGGACTATCGACGACAGTTACATGGCTGAAGTCAAAAAGAATGTGGAATGGGCGGAGGCAGCCGGTCTTAATGTCATCCTGAACCTGCACCACGATGAATACTGGCTCGATATCAAGGGAGCTGCCAACGACGAGACCACGAACACCAATATCAAGAAGCGTATCGAGGCAACCTGGAGACAGATTGCCGAGGTATTCAAGGACAAGGGTAGTTTCCTCTTCTTCGAGTCGTTCAACGAGATTCAGGACGGTAAATGGGGCTGGGGAGACAACCGAACAGACGGTGGTAAACAGTATCGGACACTCAACGAATGGAACCAGTTGGTGGTGAACACCATCCGCGCTACAGGAGGCAATAACGAGACGCGTTGGATTGGCATTCCATGCTATGCTTCGAATCCGGCATTTGCCGTTGAGGAGAGTTTTGTACTACCCACAGATCCTGCTAACCACCTCATGGTAAGTGTCCACTACTATGATCCGAGCAACTTCACGCTGACACCTGAGAATAGTGACGGAAAAACTGAATGGGGCCATACTGCTGCTGCGGGCAAGTTCCAACCGGGAAGCAACGAGGAGCATGTGGTAGAGACATTTCGGAAACTGCAGGAGAAATATATCTCCAGGAACATCCCTGTTTATATTGGAGAGTATGGTTGTGTAATGCAGAAAACGAGTCGTTCTAACCTCTTCCGAAACTACTATCTCGAGTATGTCTGCCGTGCGGCATATACCTATGGCATGCCGCTCATCATTTGGGACAACAACTTGCAAGGCTCAGGCAACGAGCATCATGGCTATTTCAGCCACAATGACGGTGCATACATTAATGGTTCCGAGACTCTTGTGCAAACCATGATAAAGGCTGCTACCAGCGATGATGCCAGCTATACACTCGAGTCGGTTTACAACAGCGCACCGCAATAAACTCGTGCTTTACTCTCATCTGACAACAACCTTTTTGTTGTCTACGATGTAGAGGCCGGAAGGAAGTTCATTGCGTGATCTTGCGGTCACACGCATACCGTTAAGATTATAGATTCCCTTTGAGTCATCGATGGTGTTTGAATCAGAAACACCATCGATGCTTGTTTCTGTAGGTTCTTCACCAAACAGCCCGCGTACAAAGCCAGCATAGATATGCTTCCGGTAGTTATTGATATCCCAGATGCCTACAGGAGTGTCCGCACGCCAACTGCTGCCCGAGGGGGAATCGTTCGTGCACCACTGGCAGATGCCCCATTGCTGGGCAGGTGGAACCAATCGGAAGTACTCCTTTATAATCCACTCGTAGAAGTCGGCCATATTCTTGTGCTGCGCCTCTGTCATGTTATTCGTAGCGACGGATTTGCCGCTGGCATCATAATAGCCCATATCCATCTCGCTTACACGCACCCATTTACCAGTGGCAGCCATAAGTCGGAACATATTGCTGATGGCGTTTTTCTTGCTGTTCTGGATATTGCTGTTTTCGTAATATGATATATGCATCTGAGTGCCGATACCGTCAATTTTCGTAACACCGTCAGCCTCCCATTTCTTAATCCAGTTGATGAGCGACTTGAGCTTCTTGTTCTGGTCCCAGTCCGACTCTAGATTATAGTCGTTGATGAAGAGTACTATATCCTCAGGACCGTACTTACGGGCCAAGCGGCAAGCTTGCCGCACATATTCCAGGGAGCCCATATAGTCCTGCCAATAGAAATTCTCACCTCCGACATCCCATGTGGCATCGGGATTACCATTAGGATTATTCCCTTGCAATACGTAGTTGCCCGAACCGTCATTGCCTCCTCCCGAGATAGCTTCGTTGACGAGGTCCCATGCCTTCACCTTTCCGTCACATGCCTCCATCATCCCTTTTATCCATTTATCCATTGCATAGACAAGGGTGTCATGTCGTTCTTGTGGTGTTTGGGGGATGGTCTTACCTGTGTAGCCCTCGAACTGTATACTCTTAATATAGATGTCACCCACGAAGTCACCGCACTGTAGCATGAAGAAATTGCTCGACACTACTGCCTTATAATCTACCGTCACCTCCTTCCATTCCGTAGTGAAGGGAATATTGGGATAATCCCCGTTGTCCCAGTCGCCCAGCTTGCTGTGTAGGGCTCCTGCCTTCGAACCGCGAACTGTCATCGTCATTTTGTAGGTTTTGCCTACCTCAGCGATAATATTCTCCATTGCCAGAAACTGCACATCCCACGAGTTCGGACATATCTTAGTCGTATGTATGGTAAGACCGTTTGTAGCATCGAATTTTAGTGAGTATCCAAATTTCGACTCATCTGATTTCCATCCTACTTTTTTATCCGTTCTAAAGTCCTTTTGGGCAATCACCGTTAGAGTTTCACTGCCGCCATTGGGGTCTGGTTTGTCGGCAAGGAGTTTCAGCAGCCAGCCTTTCGGTTGCTGTGAGTGCCAGGCAAGGGTGTGTCCATAGACGTTGAGCCCAGCATTGGTAGCAGTATTCACATAGTTCTTCACGGTGGCGAAATTCATATTGCCGCTGCCATCTACGCAGCTACCCATCTTCATAGCATTACCAGCTACAGTTTCCGTGAAGTTCTTGTTAATCATGCTTTTGACTGTCGGATTGTTCAAATAGTCATTGACGGTTGTTCCGGCACCGAGTTTAAAATTCGGGTACTTAGAGTTATCTACATAATCTTTGAGAGCCGAATACTCATCCAAATATCTGTATTCATTATTGTTAGGTTTACCCATCTCAAATCTTTCCTGTGCCATAGCCGATGCCGAAAGACAGAATGAAACTAGCCAAATCAAACTATTTCTCACCATAAGAAGCCTCTCCCCTAACCCCTCTCCGAGGAGAGGGGAACTTTAAACTCTTAAACTGTCTCTAAACTCTCAACTCTAAACTATCCCCTACATACTCTACGCTAATGGCTCCATTCTCGCTTCCGAAAGGTTGTGGACTGTTAGGACTGACTATGACAACACGGAAGGTACGCTTTACAGCCATACCGGGGAACTCACCCTGGCGTTCCCCGATGGTCAGGGTTCCTGTCCCTTCGTCCCAGGAGAATGGGATAGTAGCGAACTTCCCGTTCTCGTAGGCGTAGGTTGTACCGTCATCCTCATAAAGAGTGAAGTGGGCATCCTTTCCCGTATATATGTAGATTGTCAGCGGAGCGTCAGGCTTTTCGGCAGCGTATTGTACGGCAGGACCAATAGGTATTATGCTGCCTGCAGGAATGAAGACCGGAATGCGCTCGTATGGGGCATCTACATCTTGTCTGCCACGGCCCATTGCACGACCTGTATAGAAATCATACCAGCCACAGACTTCGGGAAGATAGACGCTACGGCTACGGGCACCGTATGTATAGACGGGTGCTGCCATCAGAGCCGGACCCAGAAGGAACTGGTCGCTGATATTTCGTGCCTCGCGGTCTGAGGTGAAGTCCATCACCAACGGACGCATCAGCGTGTAGTCCTCGTGGCAAGCCATTCCTGCCAACGAGTACAGATAAGGCATCAGACGGTAGCGAAGGCGCAGGTAATAGAGAATGGATTCGTAGGCAGGATGCTTTTCGGGAGCTATGTTCCACGGCTCGCGGCAGGGATATTGTCCGTGTGCACGGAAAAGCGGGCAGAAGGCTCCGAACTGGTACCAGCGTGTGTTCAGCTCGCGCCATTCGCGCAGGTCACTGTTCTCTTGCCCTGTGCGGTTGAATTCTTCCTGTGCAGCATAGTAGCGTCCCTCTACCGAGAACCCGCCGATGTCCATCGTCCAGAAGGGGATGCCGCTAACCGAGAAGTTCAGACCAGCGGAAATCTGTGCTTTCATATCCTCCCATCGGGTTCCGATATCGCCGCTCCATGTAGCTGTGGAGTAACGCTGCAGTCCGGCGAAGCCCGAACGTGTCAGCAGGAATACACGGCGCTCAGGACCGGCTTCGCGTTGTCCTTCATAGATGGCACGGGCATTCATAAGTGCGTAGGTGTTGAAGTATTGCTTCGATGGTCCGAGTGCCGTGGGGCCGCACAACTCCTGCCGGTATTCAAAGTCGGTGCAGTCGGCAATATTCGGTTCGCTGGCATCCATCCACCAGGCATCGATACCTAAGGGATACAGGTGTTCGTACATCTGCTTCCAGAAGAGTTTGCGGGCATCTGCGCTGTAGGCGTCGTAGAAGGAACCGATATAACCCGGTCCTACCCAGTCGCGTATGCTGTCGCGGATGGCCTGACGGTACATCCAACCGTTTTTGTCGAATTCCTTGAAGTGTTCGGTGTTGGCGTAGAATTTAGGCCAGACCGAAATCATCATGTGGGCATTCAGGGCATGAATGCTATCAACCATTGCCTTGGGGTCAGGGAAGCGTTCGGGATCGAACTCGTGGCTGCCCCATTGGTTCTCTCGCCAATAGAACCAGTCCAGCACGATGTTGTCGATGGGAATCTGTCGGCTGCGGAACTCGCTGAGGGTACTGAGTAGCTTATCCTGTGTCTTATATCGCTCACGGCTCTGCCAGAAGCCCATGGCCCACTTGGGCATCACAGGAGCTTTGCCAGTCAGGGTGCGGTAACCGCTGATAACATCGTCCATTGTTTCGCCGGCTACAAAGTAGTAATCCATCTGGTCTTGCATCTCGCTCCACCACGTCATCTGCCTGTTCTGTTCCTCCGATACGGGATTCATGGCTCGTAATCCCAGGAAGGATTTGTCTCCGTCCGGCTTCCATTCGATGCGCAGACGCATCCTTTGTCCTGCCTCCATCTTAGTCTGGAACTTCCAGCTGTTAGGGTTCCATGCAGCACGCCACCGTTCGGGTACCACCAGCTTATCGTCTAAATAAACCTTCACATAACCTGCGTAGTAGAGTAGGAAGTTGTGTAGGCCGTCATTCTTGGCTGTCAGTTCACCTTCGTAGGTTACATTGCTGCCTCCAAAACGGAAGTTCTCGGGCAGGTTTACTGTGCGCTGAAGGTGTGCAGCACGATCGTTACATTCAAAGTAGAGCGAGTCCTCACGCCGCACCAAAGTCTCGCCCTGGGCTGGCACATAGGTACCAGTTAAGGCTCCTTCCTTACCTTCTTTGTCACTCAGACCGAAGATATCGCCCAGCTGCAGATAGGGCAGGGGAGCACCGAAACGGCAGAACGAATAGCTGTCCCAAAGCACTCCGTAACCTTCGGTAGAGACGATGAACGGTACGCTCACCTTTGTATTGTATTGGAAAAGTTCCTCGTTCTTACCTTTATAATTAAACTCGTCCGACTGATGTTGTCCCAGTCCGTACAGTCCTTCATCGTCAGCAGCGGAACGGAATACCTGTTGAACAGCATATCCTCGGGTACCCTCTGCTTCTGTAGGCTGGAACGTGCGTCCCTGCTCCTCTTCGGCCAGAAGTAAGCGGCCATTGTTATCTATGAAACGAACCACGCCTGTTTTCCTGCTGACGGAAGCTGTCAACTTCGACGTGTGCACGAATACTGAATCTTCTTTCTCCTCGACGCTGAAATCGGTCTTTGTCCGTTGTGGCAATACTACCAGACTTTCCTTATTTGAGAATCTACGTTCTGGTGTAGCGGATACATGAATCAGGCGTTCACCTAGTACCTCAAGAGATACCTGTCGCGCTTGTGTCGGATCTTTTGTGTCAATTTGAACAATCACACCATTTGGTGTCCGTTCTACATCAGAGGGACTGCAGGATGCTATAACGAATCCGGCGAATAATAAGAGACAATGAAACTGTTTCATATGTGGTAAGATTATGAGGTTTTAGCTTTTATGGTTTATTCATCAAATTGGGATACTTCGTTCATGTCAATTATAGCATCTAAGACAGGAACTCAGAATGCGCAGAAGTTGTTCTGTTGCAAATGTACAACAAAATCCCGAGAATATTGATATTTTTCCTGACAGTTATCGCCCAAAACAGGTAAAAAAAGGATGAAAGGGATTAACATTGTCCCTTTCATCCTAATCATCAACTTGTATCTCAGCGACTTTTGCCGCCTTATACATTAGTATTCATCCTCGTTGAAGAGGAAGTCTTCTTTTGTTGGATAATCTGGCCAGATGTCCTCGATATTCTCATATACATCACCTTCATCTTCAATCTCAGAAAGATTTTCAATTACTTCAAGAGGAGCACCACTACGTGTTGCATAGTCAATAAGCTCCTCTTTGGTTGCAGGCCAGGGAGCATCCTCCAATTTAGAAGCTAATTCCAATGTCCAATACATATCTTTTTTATTTAAATTTTCGACAAATCTATCAACTCTAAACCTTAAACTCTCAACTCTCAACTTTTCAGGGGCACAAAGATACAATAATTTCTGCAATTATCATCCTTTATGCCATAAAATTTCATCTGTACCGCCCAAAAAATTAAGGCGGCATGCCAGAACATACAAATAATCACTTAAGCGGTTAATATAAGCCGTTACATTTTTATCAACTTGCTCTTTATCGTTTAAAGCATAAATGTTCCTTTCTGCTCTGCGACAAATAGTACGACAGACATGTGCAACAGCTGCTGCGCGGCATCCTCCTGGTAGCGTGAAACCTCGCCAACCTGGTAAACCGTCATTAGCCATGTCTATGCAGTGTTCCAATTCAATTACATCTTCTTCTGTAATTTTACATTTACTGGGTGTTGAACTGTTGGGATCTGTTGCCAGAATATTCCCAATAACAAACAATTGCGACTGGATTTTAATCAAGCAGTCGTAGTCTGAGGGTTCATTCAGATATGTTAAGAGCAGTCCTAATTGGCTATTTAACTCATCGATAGTACCATAACTCTCTATTCGCAAACTGGATTTCGGCACTCGTTTTCCTCCCACGAGACTGGTCATCCCATGATCTCCGGTCCGTGTATAAACATTGCATTTTTTCATCAGAAATTAACTATATAATGTTGTTTGTTATATTTAGTATTAAAAAAAGCAATTCCTATATCATATAGGTCGAAAGATACAACTGAAGGCAGGCTCATAAACCAATCCCTATGTTTGTTCAGATGGTCTAATAACAGTACAGAATGTTCATGCAAATGTGTAACTACTTCATTGTTAGGTTCATCCAGCCAACATAAATCTATTTTCGCCTCAGGGCAGCAGCCTGTTACCTGAGCCTTATTACATCCTGCTTTTATATAACGTGCCACATTGTGTGAATTTGTGATACATGCAACTGTTGCCGGTTGGTGCCAATTGCTGATGCGTAATAACATGTGAAGCACTTTACGCACTCTGAACCTATCTTTTAATGGCAGACTTTTATCCAATTGGCGGTAAGCATAGTAGGAGAGTCGCTCGTAAAGAACATCCACAATAAACCTGAAGGCATAGGGCGAATGGACTCCATATCCGCAACGATGTCTTATGCGGCACAGCCATATAATAGGATTCGTAAATCTATACATAACTGATTACAAAGATACAAAATAATCAGTAAAGCAAGAACAAAATAGAAATCTTTTTTACTATTATACATACCATCTTTTACTACCACACGTGGCGAACTCTGTTCTCACGTGTGGCTCAGTTTTTCTATGTGTACAAAAAAAGGCCCGACTTAATGTCGGACCCTCTTTTTGGTATGTAATAAGTAAGTTACTCTAATTACTTAACAGCAACCTTCTTGCCATCAACGATGAAGATACCCTTGGTAGCCTTGCTTACGCGCTGGCCAGCCATGTTGTAGATAACACCGCTCTTTGTCTGCTCAGCAGAAATGCTGTTGATAGCATCACCAGACAATGCAAGTGTGAATTCGGGCAACTGAATCTCAGAACCCATGAATACCTGAGCATCATAGAACTTAACTTCACCATTCAGAGTACCTTCTACAGGGATGTGGAAGATTGGACCTTCTCCTGCTTTAATACCAGGACCACCATAGCAAGTAACCATTGTAGCACCACCAAGGGCGGGACGGATATCAGTACTCCACTTCTTGGTCTTAGAATCTTTTACGCGCTCCTCGTCGAAAGCCCACAATTCATAGGTTTCGTCATCCTCTGTTTCGGTAGTAACTGTAACACCCTCTGGTAAAAGGAACTTAAAAGAAAGTGAAGTAACTACATCGTCATTCTTCAAATTAACGTCGATGCTTTTAGTCTCGGCATCGAATCCAGCACTCATTGTTTGAGCATTTGCTGCCAACGTTAAAGCGCAAACAGCCATAAAGGTAAAAATCTTTTTCATATTAAATATATTTATTGGTTTTAGTATCTGTTATAATTTACTATGTAATATAAATTACTCGCCACCAGCCATAATGTTAAGAATAGCTTCAATGTCACCAACACCTACAGAGCCATTACCATCAACATCTGCAGCAGGATTGCTCTCGCCACCAGCCATAATGTTAAGAACTGCCTCAATGTCACCAACGCCAACAGTACCGTTGCCATCAACGTCACCCTTGACACCACCACCTGCCTCAACTGTCAGCTTGAAAGTCTTGCTCTCAACCTGAGCGATTGATGTCTGATCAGCAGCTGTCATAACAACGTCCTTGAGCTGAATCTCATATTCGCCTTCAGCAACTGTAGAAGCTACCTGCAGAGTAATCTTAGCAACAACACCATCACCAGCTGCAACAGCAGTTTCTGTCTCAGAGAACAATGTGAGGTCTGTAGGTACGATTTCCTCAGTCCAACGGTCAGCAGCAACTGCGCTTACAAAAGTAACGCCCTCGGGAAGAACGAGAGTAGTCTTCCAGTTGATAATTTCCTTAGCATTCTTCATGTTTAAGGTTACCTCTACGTTCTGGCCCTGCTTAGCTGTAGCATCCTTAGCATACAGGTAATTGTTCGCGCGGTTAATTGCAGCATTAGCACCTACGAAGGAGCATACTGCCATCAACAAAAATAAAAATCTTCTTTTCATAAGATAAATTTTTAAAGTGAATAATTTGTTAATTTTATTTGTTTTCGTTATTGTTTATAGTTAGCTTTTTAGGTCTAAACACACTTATACGATGCAAACTTACATAATTTTTCTCAATCGCCAAAGATAATTTTACTTTTTTTTGATTTTTTTTGGTCGAAAATGTTTTTTGCAGCGTTTTTTACATTAAAATTGAGACAAAGTTATATCCATTTACTATCCTTATACCATTTTATGGTACTTTCAACACCTTTCTCCAGTTTCCATTCGGGCTGATAATTGAAATCGCGTTTGGCAGGTTCTATGTCACACTGCCAATTCCGTTGGCTCAGGATGTGGAATTTGTCATCGTTCAAAGCATTCATCTTACCTGTAATATGACTTACGCGTGTACTCACCCAACAGATTATTCTGAGGAGCCACAAAGGCGCCTTGATGTGTATTACCCATGGATTACCAAGATTTTGCTGTAATAGATCACTGAATCTACGGCTGTTGTATACTTCCCCATCGCTAAGGAAGTATCCCTTACCCTCGGCTGCAGGATACTCTATACATTTATATATAGCTTGTACAACATCCATCATATAGACAAAGGTTATCTCCTGAGGTTTATAGCCCACGGCGAAGTCTACGTGCTGCTTTATACTTTTTGCCATCATAAAATAGTCTTTCTCACGAGGACCATATACACCTGTTGGCCTAAGGATAGTGAAAGGGAAATCTTTTTGCTGAAGCAGATATTCCTCGGCTTTTAACTTGCTTTTGCCATAGGCTGTGTTAGGCTTGGGTGTATCCGAAAGTAGTATGGGACTGTAAATCCATGGGCTGTCCTTGGATGGTTTCCTGACAGGTTTTTCCCTAATGGCCCCATAGATGCTGAGACTGCTGACAAAGACAAATCTTCTGGGTATCATGTCTGCAGCCCGGAGTGCATCTATGAGATGGCGGGTGCCATCTGTATTTGTTCTGTAGAAATCCTTTTCATGCAGGCATTTCGTGGCTCCTGCGGCATGTACTACATAGTCCCATCCTTTTCCGCCCAATTCCTTTTTGTAATTCTGAAGTTGGCCGAGCAGGACATCTGGATTGGAGAGATCGAGTTGGGCGAACCTTATGCGTGTGTCCTGTAAATAGCCCTTGCTACTTGTTCCACGCATGCCAGCCCAAACCTCGAACCCTTTCTCCAGTCCTTCTTGGACGATATAGCTACCAATGAAGCCACTGGCTCCTGTCACCAAGATTGTCATTCTTCGTCTTCCTCCTCTATTGCGGGTCCGTAAGACTCTAACCTGTACATCTTAAGCATAGCAGGACTGAGTCGTCTGTCATTCTCTCCCATAGTGAACTTAGGTGGAATGTAGCCGCCCAAATCCTCACGTTTGTAGGGAGCTGCTGCGCCTGGCATCACTAGTCGGAAGTCGATGGTATTCATGGTAGTTCTCTTGTCGGCAATTTCCAACACGCCGTCAACAGAAGTAATACCCCATGGGTTACGCATAGAGAAGCAGTATCTCGAGGGCTGGCGGGTGTACATAACAGTAAAGGCATGGCCTGTTACGGTCTCGAGTGTTCCACAGACTATTCCACCCTTATTGAAACCGCCGACACTGATCATACCGTTCTTCAGGGCATAATCAACTACCATGGTGAGCTCTCCGTTGTACAGCTTACCGGGACTGAATGCCCAGCTGTCACCATCACCTGTGAAGGGGGGAGCGGCATGCTCTGTACCGATACCTCCTAGACCGCCGGTCTTGAAGCAGGTGAGCCACTTCATGAGAGCTTTCTCCATAATGGTTGCCCAATTATACTTGTCGTTCTTTCCGCTAACCTGTGCACATTCGCCATTGCTTTTGCACAGCAACTTGTTATCGACAACTACATCTATGGGGTTACCCTTGGGGTCGTACATCTTGACGATGTATGTCGAGGTTCCTTCTTTAGTAATGATGCTCTTAATGAAGTCGGGGTAGATATAGGCAAATGATGCAAACACGGCACACATGCAGCAGTCGCCAATAGCATGCTGGTTTACGTCAGCTGGTGTGGGATTGCCGTTGTTAAGAGGATATAATGTGATAGTCTTGGCTATCCAGCGATCAAAACCACTAGCGTCGGCAAGCGTCGGGTCGGGCTGATTGTTAGGATCGGCCAACCATTCTTTCTGGGCCTGAGTAGCCGCTGCATATTTTGCATAATGGTTTCCCATAGGACTGGTGGTGGAATGGGAAGAGCTGCTCTTCAGTGCCCACACCTTCGTTGTATCGGTATATTCATCGCGATTGGGGAACGGGGTAATGGTTGACGCATCGTGTGCGGCAATCATTGTCTTATAGAAATGACGGGTAATCGTGCCTGACTTCAAGACAAGCAGTCCCTCTTCGCGTGCAACAATATTGTAAGTAACGGAAGCTCCTGATTCACGTGGTACAGCCTTAAAGCTTCGTTTGTTATCGGCATACTCCAAATCATATACCGTCTCATTGCCAGCGGCTTTTACAACTTTCATGACGGTACCATTGAAAATCCATTTCTCATCACCATTGAAATGGGTAGGGGTAGGACTAGAACTAATCGCACGCCAACCAAGATACCAGTAACCGGAAAGCTGACCTGGTTCGGATTCAGGCATGAACTCCAGACTCTTGATTTTATTCACATCAAAGGAGACAATCGAGTTGTCGTCCAAGGTTATGTCTAAGCGTTGTGCAAACATTACAACGCATCCCATCATAAAAAAGATGGCCAATAAAGGAAGGTTACGTTTCATTTTTATTTATTTTTTGAGAATACTCTGAAGGATTTCAGGATCGTTGGTGGTAATAATATCAATACCCTTCATTTTAGCAAATTCCGTTAGATCTTTTTCTCCGTCAACAGTCCATACGTTTACTTCTACACCTAACTGTTGCGACTCCTGTAACCATTCAGGATGTTTCTTAAAAACATTGAAGTGATAGTCAATTCCTGTCAACCCCATTGCCTTAATATCTTTGGGGGCAATATCGCCGTTCAGATAAGCAATCTTGGCATTGGGTTCCTGGGCATGAAGGTATTCGCATACATGTTTACTGAAAGAGATGTACTCTGTACGCTTCTCAAGCTTCAGCATGTGAACCAACTCCAGACAACGTTGTACGATTCGCTCGTCACGCTGTGCCGTGCTGTGTGGTTTGATTTCCAGAATCAGCTGACAGCTTTCAATCTTTGAGCCTTCCAGCAGATACTGCTGTAGGGTAGGGATGAACTCGCCATTGGCCAGACGATGGTTCATCAGCTCTGCAAAAGTGGCATCTTCAATTCTTATGCCATTGATGGTGGCATCGTGAAAAACAACAGGGACACCGTCAACGGTAATCCAAACATCGAATTCAGAACCATAGCAGCCGACGGCTGCTGCCTTCTGTAGCGAGGCAATGGAATTCTGCGCACTGCCGTCTGTACGCCAATGTCCGCGATGCGCCACCACTTTCGGCTGCGCATACAATATCACTGATGCGCAAGCCAACGCTAATATTAAGAATGTCTTTTTCATTTTTTCTATCCCCCCTCCTTAGAGGGAGGGGGTGGGGGTGGGTCTTTACTCAATCACTGCAGCATAGCCGCCGTTCTTCATCATCTTAATGTCGAGTGTTGTTGTAGCACTTACCTGACGCTGTTCCTTGTTATAGTGCATGGCCTGCCAGTTGGCATTTACACCATCCTTGTATGCTGTTAGTGTATGGTTACCGGCACCCAGGAAGTCAAGTTTCAAACTGAAAGTACGAGAATCCTTCTCGTCATTGCAGATACCGCCAATGAACCACTTATTGCCCTTACGCTTTGCTGTGATTACATATTTTCCGGCTTCTGCTGCCAAACAACGGGTCTCATCCCATGTGGTAGGAACGGAGGCTATATAACGAGTACAGTCGTCGTTCTGATAGTAACGGGTAGGATTGTCGGCCAACATCTGGATACCACTCTCCAATACTACGTAAAGGGCCATCTGGAAACAGCGCGTTCCCATGGCACCGCTGTTGGGACGGCTCGCGTGGTAACGGTCGGGCTGCATATTGTTCATGCCGCCAGGAGTGAAGTCGGCAGGACCCACTGCGTTTCGGATGAAAGGTAGGTAAGTGGTATTCTCGGGACGGCAACCGCCCATCTGTTCCAAACCGCGTACACCCTCATAAGACAAGAAGTTGGGATACTCATATTCCAGACCGGCAGGTGTGAAAGATCCGTGCAGGTCAACCAACAACTTATATTTGGCAGCTTCGGAAACAACGCGTTTGTAGAAGTTCACCATCCACTGGTCGGCATGATCCATGAAGTCGATCTTCACTCCAGCCACGCCCCATTCTGCATAAGTCTTAAAGAGATCCCAATGCTGTTCAACAGTCAGCCAGGGGAGCCACAGTATGACACCTACGCCTTTGCTTTTGCAATACTGGATCAGCTCTTTAAGACGGAGGTCGTCTCTACCAGTGAAGGGGTCTCTGGTACTCTTGGCCCAACCTTCATCCAGCAGGATGTATTCCACACCATACTTAGCGGCAAAATCGGCAAAATATTTATACGTCTCAAAGTTACAGCCAGATACAAAATCAACATCAGGACCAAAGGGGGCCGCTCCATTCCACCATTCCCAGCTTACCTGGCCGGGCTTAATCCAACTGGTGTCTGTCAGCACTGGCTTACGTGAGAGTTGTAGGGTAACAGTCTGTTCTACAATGCCCTTGCTGTCTGTGCAAACCACATAACGCCAGGGGAAAGTACGTGTTCCTGCGGTTTTTGCAATATAATTACCTTCTTCAGTGATAGTCTCGCTACGGTCGCCTCTTGGCTCCCACTTGACAGGTGCCTTGGGATAAATAGCCCCTATACCACCTGCTGAAGGCTGTAGAAAGAGACGGGGATAATCATCCACATCAGCTTCACCCATTAGCAACTGAGAGTCATTCGGCCCTGAAAGCAGACAAGGGATGGTAGAGAGTTTGCGGTCACTCTGGTTCCACTGCTCCATAGTCTCGTGCCGATAAGCCTCCTCGTATGAAGTGTTGAAGTTTCCTGTTGTCTGACGGTGAGCAACATACCCCTCTGCAGGAACCAACGTAAAGTTATCTTCCTGAACCTCCACGTCACCTTTTATTTTGGTCACGAATCGGTAAGCAACAGCATTGTCCATAACACGCATTTCTACAGTATAACTGCCATAGGAAAGGGTTGCTTGGGTATAGCAACTTTCTACCGTACTGAATTTAATGGGAACAACAGGCTTTATGATTTCCTTAGCGGAAACTGTTTTTACGCTCTTAAAGGGAGTAGTACCAGCATAGGTCTTCCCGCTAATTTGCATACTGACATCTTTAATGGAGTAGAGGACGGCTCCATTCTTGGTCACTGTCCATCCTAAGGGGCTTTGCTGTAACTGCACACGCAATGTCCCGTCGGGAGATGCAATCTCCTTTACCGGTGCGGCATGTCCTACTAAAGAGGTGACAGCAAAGAGTAGTGCCGCGACTGTCATGTTCTTCATAATGTTCATGAGTGAGTTATATTCTTGACGTTCTTATTTGGCGCAAAGGTAGTAATAATATATGGATTAGCACAAATATTTCACTTGTTTTTTGCAGAAATGAGGGCAGAAACGTTTCCGCCTCTGCCCTTATTATTTAATAATGTATATACTACTTGGGATTATTCCTCTTCATCAGACCAGATTTCCCAACTGTCTTCCTTGGTCAATGCATCGCCACCATCTACCGTGGTTTCACTGTCAATTACCAGGCTCTCTGCCAACATGTTGACAACCTCAGCCTCTTCTACTTTTAATATCGGTTTTATGTATCTCATAATATATCCAGCCCCTCTCCCTAACCCTCCCCCAAATGGGAGGGAACTGTTAACAGGGGTTTGACAGTTTATGTTAGTATTATCGTACAATTATT
>CADAWW010000028.1 GCA_902791675.1 uncultured Bacteroidales bacterium | reverse complement strand
TGCGGTGTGGCGCTTGTTCGCCTACTGAAACCGCAAAGCTTTTATCAGAACAAATACGGAACACAGTCCTACGGCCTGAACAAGCTCTATCTGATGATGGAGAAACAGCATAACCGTGGTCAGGAAGGTGCAGGTATTGCCTGTGTTAATATGGATGCACCAATAGGAACAGAATATATGTTCCGAGAGAAAGCCTTGGGAAAAGATGCCATCACCGAGATTTTTAACCGATTAGGGAATGGGAATCTGGAAGAAGAGAATGATTCTTTTATGAAGAACTCTCAACTCTCAATCCTCAATTCTCAACTCTACATGGGGCACCTGCGCTACTCCACCACGGGCAAGAGCGGACTGGAATATGTACATCCTTTTTTGCGTCGCAATAACTGGCGCGCCAAGAACCTGTGTCTGTGCGGCAACTTTAATATGACCAACATCGACGAGATATTCGATAAGATAGTAAAGCAGGGCCAGTCACCACGTATCTATAGCGACTCGTACATCACACTGGAGCTGATGGGACACCGCCTGGACCGTGAGGTGGAACGCTGCTATGTGGAGGCCAAGGAAAAAGGACTGAAAAATACAGATATCACACAATATATCGAAGATAATGTGCAAATGGCCAATGTGCTGCGCACAACAATGGCAGATTATGATGGTGGCTATGTAATGTGCGGAATGACGGGTTCCGGAGAGATGTTTGCCATGCGTGATCCTTGGGGTATCCGTCCTGCCTTCTTCTACAAGGATGACGAGGTAATAGCCGTTGCCAGCGAACGTGCTGTATTGCAAACAACTTTCGACCTGCAAGTGGAGGATGTCCAGGAACTGCCCGCAGGCAAAGCACTGATTATCCATAAGAACGGAACATCTTGTTTGGAGACCATCCTGGAAGCCAAGCAGCAGGCCCGCTGCTCGTTCGAAAGGATTTATTTCAGTCGTGGTTCCGACCGTGACATCTACCGCGAGCGCAAACAGTTGGGAGAGCAACTTACCGAACCCATCCTGAAAGCCATCGGCAACGACACCGAGCATACTGTTTTCTCTTTTATCCCCAATACTGCCGAGGTAGCCTTCTACGGCATGGTGGAAGGCCTGCGCAACAAAGGATTCAGCGTACGCAGCGAGAAGGTGGCGTGGAAGGATATCAAATTGCGTACCTTCATAACAGAGGCCGGATCGCGTAACGACCTCGCCTCGCATGTTTATGATATTACTTACGGTTCGCTACGCCCCTACGAAGACAACCTGGTCATAATCGATGACTCTATCGTTCGCGGCACTACCTTAAGGGAGAGCATCTTCAAGATTCTGGACCGTCTGCATCCCAAGAAGATTGTAATGGTAAGCAGCTCACCCCAGATTCGCTACCCCGACTATTATGGCATAGACATGGCACGCCTGGAGGAGTTCATTGCCTTCCGTGCTACCATTGCCCTGCTGACAGAACGCGGCCTATGGCAGTTGGTCAACGATACCTATGAGGCCTGCTATGCAGAACTGCGCAAGCCAAAGACAGAACAGCGTAATTGTGTCTGCGCCTTGTATAAACCTTTCACTGTGGAGGACATCAACCGCAAGATGGCAGAGATGCTGCGTCCCGTGGGAATGAAAGCTCCTGTGGAATTTGTTTTCCAGACCATCGAAGGCTTACATGCTGCCTGTCCCGACCATCAGGGCGACTGGTACTTTACCGGTAACTACCCCACTCCAGGAGGCAACAAACTGGTGAATGAGGCTTTCGTAAAATACGTTGAACAGACATTAAAGGCATTTGTTTAAGATATGAAGAAAGAAGCAAGATTGATATTGGATGACGGAACCGTGTTCTGCGGATGGTCGTTTGGCGCAGAAACAAATACGGTGGGTGAAGTGGTGTTCAACACTGCCATGATGGGCTATCCCGAAAGCCTTACCGACCCCAGCTATGCGGGACAGATACTGGTAACAACCTTTCCGCTAATAGGTAACTATGGCGTGCCAAGCACGGGTATTGGTGCAGATGGGCTGCCCTTGTTTATGGAAAGTGACCGTATTCACCCCAAGGGCCTCATCGTTGCCGACTATAGCGAGGAGTACAGCCATTGGAACGCTAAAGAGTCCCTCAGCAGCTGGCTGAAGCGTGAGGGTATTCCTGCCATCTCTGGCATAGATACCAGAAGACTTACCAAGCTGCTGCGTGAGCACGGTGTGATGAGAGGAAGGATAAGCCTCACCCCTACCCCCTCCCCCGTGAGGGAGGGGAACATCGTGAGCGAGGGGAGCGATAACCTGAATGAGGATTATGGAAGCATCAATTGGGTAGAGAAGGTGAGCTGCAAGGAAGTCATCACCTATAAACCCAGCAACTCTCAACTCTCAACTCTCAACTCTCAACTAAAGACGGTAGTCTTAGTGGATTGTGGTGTAAAGGCCAATATCATCCGTTGCTTGCTGAACAGAGGTGTGGAGGTTGTCCGCGTGCCTTGGGACTACGACTTCAATCAACTGGAGTTCGACGGTCTGTTCCTGGCTAACGGTCCCGGCGACCCTGAACAGTGCAGCAAGACGGTGGAGCATATCCGTACTTTCCTGAACAATAAAGAGGTCAGACCCTTGATGGGCATCTGCTTAGGCAATCAGTTGCTGGCTCGCGCTGCCGGTGCCAAGACATACAAACTGAAATATGGTCATCGTAGCCATAACCAACCCGTGCAACAGGTAGGCACTACAAAGTGCTACATCACAAGCCAGAATCATGGTTATGCAGTAGATGACAGCACCCTTCCTTCCGACTGGGAACCGCTCTTCGTAAATATGAATGACGGTTCTAACGAGGGTATTCGCCACAAGACCAATCCCTGGTTCTCTGCCCAGTTCCACCCCGAGGCCTGCTCGGGTCCCACGGATACAGAGTGGATGTTTGATGAATTCGTTGATAGCCTCACCCCCGGCCCCTCTCCGAAAGGCGAGGGGAGAATATATTCTCAAGGCGAGAGTGTGGCAGAAAAAGAATCGGCTCCCCTCGCCCTCCGGAGAGGGGATGGGGGTGAGGCTGCCACTATAAAGAAGGTCCTCCTCCTCGGTTCAGGTGCCTTGAAGATTGGGCAGGCCGGTGAGTTTGACTATAGCGGTGCGCAGGCACTGAAGGCATTGAAGGAAGAGGGCGTGCAGAGCGTACTCATCAACCCCAACATTGCTACCGTTCAGACCAGTGAGGGTGTAGCAGATAAGGTTTACTTCCAGCCAGTAACACCTGAGTTCGTAGAACGTGTGATTGAGAAGGAGCGCCCTGATGGTATCCTGCTCAGCTTTGGTGGACAGACCGCCCTGAACTGTGGTGTGGAGCTGTACCAGAAAGGTGTTCTGGAGAAATATGGCGTAAAGGTGCTGGGTACTCCCGTTCAGGCCATTATAGATACCGAGGACCGCGACCTGTTTGTGAAGAAGCTCGACGAGATTGACGTAAAGACCATCAAGAGTCAGGCTTGTAACACCAAGGAGGAGGTTCGGCAGGCTGCAGCAGAACTGGGCTATCCTGTCATCCTCCGTGCCGCATACGCACTGGGCGGTTTAGGATCCGGCTTCTGCGACAACGAGGCAGAGCTTGAGGCTCAGGCAGAGGAGGCCTTCTCGTTCTCTCCCCAGGTTCTGGTGGAGAAATCTCTTAAAGGCTGGAAGGAAATAGAGTACGAAGTGGTTCGCGACCGTTATGACAACTGCATCACTGTCTGCAACATGGAGAACTTCGATCCTCTGGGTATCCATACCGGCGAGAGTATCGTGGTAGCTCCCAGTCAGACCTTGTCTAACAGTGAGTACCACAAGTTGCGTGCCCTTGCCATCAAGATTATCCGCCACATCGGCATCGTGGGCGAGTGCAATGTTCAATATGCCTTCGACCCCAATTCCGAGGATTACCGCGTCATCGAGGTAAATGCACGTCTGAGCCGTTCTTCTGCTCTGGCCAGCAAGGCTACTGGCTATCCTTTGGCATTTGTGGCTGCCAAGTTGGGCTTGGGGTATGGTCTGTTCGAGTTGAAGAACTCCGTCACCAAGACCACCAGCGCCTTCTTCGAACCTGCCCTTGACTATGTGGTATGCAAGATTCCCCGTTGGGACCTTTCCAAGTTCCACGGCGTGAACCACGAGTTGGGTTCCAGTATGAAGAGTGTGGGTGAGGTAATGGCCATTGGTCGTACCTTCGAGGAGTCTATCCAGAAGGGCCTGCGTATGATTGGCCAGGGCATGCACGGATTTGTGGATAATAAGGCGCAGCATGTGACCGATGTACCCGATGCCCTTAAGCATGCCACCGACACCCGTATCTTTGTCATTGCCAAGGCTATGATGATGGGCTATACCGTAAATCAGATTCATGACCTTACCAAGATTGATAACTGGTTCCTGCAGAAGCTGAAGCATATCATCAGCATCAACGACCGACTCCGCGAGTATTCTCATCTGGCTGACATGTACACGTTCATGGAGTCTTTGGAGCTCCTGGAGTACATCGAGGAACCTGAGTTTGCCACCTTGCTGCACGAAGCCAAGGTCTATGGCTTCTCTGATTTTCAGATTGCCCGTGCCATCGGATTGGGCGAGTGCGATATGAACATGGAGAAGGCCGGCCTCATCATCCGCAAGTGGCGCAAGGATCTGGGCATCAGGCCCTACGTCAACCAGATAGACACTATGGCAGCGGAGTATCCTGCCCAGACCAACTATTTGTATTTATCATATCTGTAAAAAACATAAATTATGTGTGGAATTGTAGCCATATTTAACATCAGGCAGCAGTCGCATGAACTGCGTGAAAAAGCATTGAAGATGAGTCAGAAGATCCGCCACCGCGGACCCGACTGGAGTGGAATTTATTGTGGCGGTTCGGCCATTCTGGCGCACGAACGACTCAGCATCGTGGATCCTGAGAGCGGAAGGCAGCCCCTTTTCTCTCCCGACCGTAAGCAGGTGCTAGCCGTGAACGGCGAGATTTATAACCATCAGGAGATTCGTCGTCGCTTTGCCGGTCAGTACGATTTTCAGACAGGCAGCGACTGCGAAGTGGTCTTATCACTTTACAGAAGTCTCACCCCTAACGCCGGCCTCACCCCTAACACCTCTCCCGTGGGCGAGGGGAACTTTGTTACTCACGAGCAGATTTGTTCGATGCTGGAACAGTTAAACGGCATCTTCGCCTTTGCGCTGTACGACGAGGAGCGCGATGCCTTCCTGATAGCCCGCGACCCAATAGGCGTTATACCTTTATATATAGGTTACGACAGCGACGGAACGGTATATGTTGCCAGCGAGCTGAAAGCTCTCGAAGGCCAGTGCGAACGCTACGAGCCTTTCCTGCCCGGTCACTACCTTTGGAGTGAAGACCCTGGCATGAAACGCTATTACCAGCGCGACTGGATGGAGTATGATGCGGTGAAGGATAATCCCGCTTCTGTTGAGGCCATTCGTGACGGTCTTACAGCTGCTGTGAAGCGTCAGCTGATGAGTGATGTGCCTTATGGTGTATTACTCAGTGGAGGTTTGGATTCCAGTGTCATCTCTGCCATTGCCGAGAAGTTCAGTGAGCACCGTATAGAGGACAACTCTCAGACCCGCGCCTATTGGCCCCGCCTGCATAGCTTTGCTGTAGGACTGAAGGGCGCTCCTGATTTGGCTAAAGCCAAGATGGTGGCAGACCATATCGGCACCGTTCACCACGAAATCAACTATACCATCCAAGAAGGCTTGGATGCCATCCGCGACGTTATCTACTATATAGAGACCTACGATGTGACAACCGTCCGCGCCTCAACACCCATGTATCTGCTGGCACGTGTCATCAAATCAATGGGTATCAAGATGGTACTCAGTGGCGAGGGTGCCGATGAGATTTTCGGTGGCTACCTGTACTTCCACAAAGCGCCAAACGCCAGGGAATTTCATGAGGAGACAGTGCGCAAGCTCTCCAAACTGTATCTCTACGACTGCCTGCGCGCCAACAAGAGCCTCTCTGCCTGGGGCGTAGAGGGCCGTGTGCCGTTCCTCGACAAAGAATTTCTGGATGTAGCCATGCGCACCAACCCGGAAGCCAAGATGTGTCCAGGATCAACGATGGAGAAAAGAATTGTCCGCGAGGCCTTTGCCGATATGTTGCCCGAAGCAGTGGCATGGCGTCAGAAGGAGCAGTTCAGCGACGGCGTAGGCTATAGTTGGATTGATACCCTGAAGCAGATAACCTCAGAGGCTGTTACGGACGAGCAAATGGCTCATGCCGCCGAACGGTTCCCCATCAATCCGCCCAAGAACAAGGAGGAGTACTACTACCGCTCCATCTTTGCCGAGCACTTCCCCTCTGACAGTGCTGCCCGCAGTGTGCCCAGCGAAGCCTCTGTAGCTTGCTCCACCGCCAAAGCCCTTGAGTGGGACGAAGCCTTCAAGAACCTGAACGACCCATCAGGCCGTGCCGTGAAGGGTGTACATGAACAGGCGTATTAGGTTTGACCTTAAACTTCAATAACCGTTAAACGAATCACGAAAATAATTTTCACTCACACATCACCAGTTTGCCGGTTTTCAGGGCTTTCAGGAAGTCCTGGGAATCTATGGCTCCGGGATGGGTACAATGTGCCTTTCCCTTGCCACCACCAAAGGACTTAGGCTGGTTGGCCCAAAAGTTGATGTAGCTGACGGGATAGCCCTGAAGGGCAGGAAGGACGGCACGTGTCCACCACTCGGGATCTTCGGTATTCTCTCCCCCACACTCGGCGACACAGATGGGCTTCTGCCATCGCTGCCCCAACTGCTGAACAATGGACAGATTCTGACGGGCACGGCGGATAAAGTCAGCCCGTTTGGCTTCTATGCCACCGGCAAGGGAATTATCGCGGTAAACTTCTGTTCCAAGGATATCCACATAGTCGGGACCTGGAAAACGGTCCTGATAATCGATTATCGAATGGGTTACACCGCTTACGGAAAAACAGTACAGGAGGTTGGTGCATCCCTTCTGGGTAAGGTATTGACGGGTGAAACGCCAAAGCCTGATAAAATCGCGACTGCTGCAAAGGTCATGCCCCCACCAGAACCAACTGCCCTGCGACTCGTGGAAAGGACGGAAGATAAGAGGAATGAGTTGTCCCTCATCATCTCTCAATGTAAGAATATAATCAGCAGCCAGATCCAGGAAATGTATAAACTTCTCTCTGGCCGGGGTGTTCCGAAGAATTTTACGTACCGTCTTGGTATCCGAAACATCCCACGCATCCTTACCTGTGGCAGGATTGTACATGTGCCAGGATATTGTGGTGATTCCTCCACGGCGGTGTTGCTCTACAATAGCCCTACGGTGCTGCTCCCAAGTGGAGCCTGACATATAGTAGCCGTTCTGCAGTTCCAGCGGACAGAAATCCACGCTCAGCACCATTGGCCTGTGACCGGAGAGTTCCTCCAGATCGCTTTTCTCGCACGCTCCCTTCGACCAACTCCTGCCATAGAAGGTGTCATCGTGATGCCCCATATACACATTACCGGTGACGGCAGCCTGTTGTAACCGTTGGAGAAGGCGCCGGGTATCCTGGGCATTCAGGAACAATGCCAGGAAAAGCATAGACAGAAGAAAAAGAACACGTTTCATAATCTAACAGTTTTTATTGCCCCTTATGAAGCATCTGACGTATGCCGCCCATAAAAGTAGCCAGCATATATTTAGCGTAAAATGGGAAAGAATATCTGCAGGGAGCCGACAGGTACACCTTGGTTGCCTTATAAAGACGAACCAGCATGTTAGTAAAATGGTACCAGACGGATTTGTTGCCATAGAAGGCACTGCCCGAACGCTGGCGATACATATACCGGACTTGTCCGCCCGTAAAGTTCACACGCCCGATCCGGTCGGAAATCAGCAGCATAAACTGACTGTCCTCGCCGTTGCGAAGAGCCACATCGAACCTACGAGAGCCGATAATATCACGGGGAATGAGCTTACAGCACGAGATATAGAAATACCTTCGCACGGCAACGTATGGGATATCCCTGCCGCCTTCGACGAAATCTTCCGAGATATAGATGGGGCGCATGGCGGTGCTGCCGTCCTCGAAGGCACAAATATAGGGCAAAGCGATGGTATCAGGGGTGGCGACAGCCAACAGGGAAGCGAGATAGTCGGGGGTTACAAGGTCGTCGTCGTCGATAAAACAGATATAGCGTCCCTGTGCTTCATCCAAGCCTATGTTACGTGCCAGGCTTACCCCGTTTTTCTCCGAATAGATCAGCCTGCATAGGAGGCTGGGATGTTCTTTCAGGAAATCATCTATCTGAGACATATAAGGTTCCCTGGGACCATTCAGGATTAAAAGAACCTCGAACTGAGAATGGCTTAATGTCTGGCTATCAAGGGAAGCCAGGCACTCTCCCAGAAAACTCCCCGGCTTATAGGTGGGAATGATTACACTGATATCTATCATGCTACTATTTAACGTTTTATCGGGAGTATTCTGCCAGATACTTTTCTACCGTCTTGCTTATGCGGTACGGTTGGAAAGAAGCAATGCACTCCTGTTTCAACCGTATAATCTCTGTGCTGCTTAACTGAAGGAACTTAAGCATCGCTCGGTAATAGTCTTCTTCGCCGCTGCTCTTGGAGAGCAAACCGTTCCGACCGTCCGCTACTACATTGACAATACCGCCGACAGGACTGCAGATGGGGATGCATCCGACAGCCAGACATTCCAACAGGGTTACGGGAAGACCCTCCCAAACAGAAGGCAGACACATTCCGTCGGCCTTGGCCATCAGGGAAGGTACATCGGTGCGCAGACCCAGAAATCTGATTCGATCCGAGAAATAGGGACTGATCTGCTGCAGGATGGCATCGTCCTCCTCCTTGCCGGCAATGAGCAGGACCACATCGTGTCCCTCGCGAATAAGGCGGTCAAACACCTTTACCAGTACCAACTGGTTCTTGGCTTCTGTAATACGCCCGGGATGCAGAAAGACCTTTGTCTGGGGTGTCAGGCGAGACTCATCGACTGCATTACTGGCCTCTGAAACAACAGGCATGGGAATGCCGTTCTGGCAGAGGGCACTCTTGCAGCCATAGAGTTCCGAGAACGATTGCTGACTGGCTGGCGATATGGTGATGGCACGCACACGTCCCAGCCGGAACATCAGCTTCTTGAGCCAGAAGAAACGGACATCCCACTTGAAACTCTCCATCCGGGCATCGGAATGAAGGGTGTAGAAAAACTTCTGACGCGGCAGGAACAAAACTGCCAGGAAGAAATAATAGAAGAAGCCATGCAGCTGGACAATATCGAAGTGTCCCCTTTTGATAAAGCGATATACAGCAAAGACCTCTTTCAACGAGAAACCTGTACACTGCTTACCTAGCGTTTCTTTATGAACCGCATCCGACAACTGATACCAGAAGATATCATCGGGCTTAGGCTGATAGATGGAACAGAAGGTGACATCATGACCCTGTCGGGCCATTTCGGAAGCTGTGGCGCATATCATAGCCTCGATACCGCCAGACAACATGGATGGATGTATATGCAGGATTCTCATTTTTTCTGTTCATCTGATTTTATTCCGCCACTCCCAGATAGGATATGTAAAAGGAATACAACAATGCGTAGAACGTTCCGGCTACTCCAACCAGGAAAGTCAACTTGACCATACGCACACGAAACTTTTGCTGCCATGCCCACGCCAATACCACACATGCCGGGATGAATGCGTACATCAGGAAACGCATATATAGAGTTAATGTATTGGCACCTAAATCAAACAAAAAGATGGTAGAGACAAGAACAATATATACCGTCAGTCGGGCAAAGAAGCGTACCTCGGAAGGAACCCCTTGAACTTCTCTAACTCCTTTAACTTCTTTAACTTCTCTAACTTCTTCAACTTCTTCAACTTCTCTAACTTCTTCAACTTCTTGCCCCTCATGAGCCTCCGGCTGATACACATTAACCTTATAAGCAATCCATGCCACCATAT
Organism: uncultured Bacteroidales bacterium; assembly: GCA_902791675.1. Classification (GTDB taxonomy): domain Bacteria; phylum Bacteroidota; class Bacteroidia; order Bacteroidales; family Bacteroidaceae; genus Physcousia. The sequence continues at coordinate 7,981 of CADAWW010000028.1, read as the reverse complement.
AATATGGGATATAGCGCAGAATCAGGTAGAGGAGATAGGCAGGACCTATCTCGCGCGTGTCCTCGTTGAGGTATGCCTGTCCGGCCGCAGAAGATGAACTTTTCTCGTTGGTATCTACTGCTGTATCCATGAATTGCATCAGGAGCAACTGAACAAGCAGCAATACAAACGGATATATCATCATTATCAGCACAAAGGTCCGCTTGTTCAGCAAGCGGGAGAACAATGCCAAGACTACCAATGCGACACCAAAGAATGCTGTCTTGTGGAAAAACAGCGACAAGATCAGCAGGGCAATTCCCAACATCAAGGACAAAAGTCTCTTGCCCTTTACGGGCTTCATGAGAACAGACCCGCCCAGATACATCATGGTATATGCCAGCACAATACGTCCGTAGCTGAAATCTATCAGCCAAAGCGCACAGAATAGGGCAAGAAGCAAATCTCCGCTTATGGGGACATGCTTGAACAGCAGACACAGTAAATATAGTGCAACACCCCAGATGATTGCCCTGAATACCAGGTAATTGGGTGAAATAGCTGCAATAACTGTGTACACGCTTTCCAAAGAAGTGTTGAAACCGCTGACGTACAGAATATTAAAATACATCTCGGCATAGTGGAACCAGTCGGTACCCCAAAAAGAAAAAAGACAGAATACCATAGACACAAGAATCATAAGGTATCTGCGCCAAGGCCTGAAGATATATGGCTCACTCAACCCTTTCCTTCCCAAAAGGAACAGGAAGGCAACCATCAACAGGTTTGAAAAGACCAGTATCGGAAGCGGTTCAAGGTTGGTCGCGTCCATTATGTAATCAGATAAGTTCCGACAGGATAAGACGTCGCAGATACCACATGGTAGTGCAGAACGTTGCCAAAATAAGCATAAAAGCCACAAAAATCATACGCTTGGGACCTGCCGGTTTAACAGGAACCGTGGGACTCTTTATCACCGTAAAAGCAGGGGTCTGCTCCTGTACCTTAGCCTTGGCATTCTCGAGCTGACTGCTTACCGTCTGGTATTTGGTAAGTTTCAGTGCCATATCGCTTTCCAGTTGATCACGCTCGGAAATAACAGCCTGAAGGATAACATTCTGATGCTTATCGCAATAACTGCTGTACCTTGCTATGGCATAATCGTACTCTATCAGAGCGCTGTCTCGCAATCCCTGATAATATGCCACATCCTGACGGGCCTTACTGGTCCGGTAGTTGATGATAAAACTCTGCAAATGCGCTCTTACACTATCTGCCATTGTAGCACATATCAGGGGATCCTGGTCTTCGACGACAATAGAGACCACATTATTTTTCTTGTTGACAGCACATTTTACCTTGTTTGTTATTTTTTTCATCAGGTTATAGTCCTTCCTGCTCATACGAAAGGGGTCAATAGAAGAACCTGCTTTAACTGCGCCGTAATCCTTATCAGATTCGAACAATTTCTTTATTTTACCGAACCCCTTCACAAATGGAGCCACCAACGGGTTTTTCTTCTGATGATTTTTCAGGTAATCATGATAGTTGGTGCAAAGTTCCCCGTCTACCGAATTTACCCTTACATCGAAAAGGGGGACAAGGAATTCCGGTGACTCAAAGAGTTCGGGATACAACAAGGGATAAATGGCATCCGAACTTTGCATATTGCTCAGGTCGAATCCAAAAGAAGCTGCCAACGAACCTATACCTTCTGCAGGAGAACTGGAGCCGTATTCAGGTGCCAGCTTTACCTCGCAAGCATAATACCTGGGTTGTGGGAGAATTATCAGGCAGGAAAGGACAAACGTAACGGCCAATATCTTTATGTATGACTTCTTCTTCGACTTCAACATCTGTGCCGCCTGATTCAGCACATCCACATCTGCATTTTTGTTATTGCTCATGCTTTTGTCGTTTTACTATTTCTTGATTAAGCTAATAAGGGCAACAATGACACTGGATATAGATGCAGCACCCGAAGTGATGGCAACAACCTCGCCAGAAGACATCTTCCTACCCTGTTTCTTGGTCGGGACAATAATCTCGCATCCGGGCTCTATACTCTTGGTACTTGATTTGTTCACCTTCTGTACGGCCCCATTCATATAAATGGCATAAACACCGTTCTTCTTGGCCCTGTTACCATAGCCGCCGGCACGCTTGATATAATAATTCAACCGTTCTCCCTTCTTATAGTTCATACTGATGGGATAACTTACCTCTCCGCTTATCTTGACGGTATTACTGAATTGGGGAATCGTCACCAAATCGCCCTCACGGAGGACAATATCCTCTGAACTGCCAGGATTTGCCATTGCCTTTTCCAGATTCACTGCTACAGGATAGGTCGTTCCCAAGTCCATCTTCATCTGCAATAGGGTATCTGCATGTGCTTTGTTAAACTCTTTCTCGCTTGAAAGAGACTCCTCATACAGCTGAATCTGGGCGGCGCGCAATGAACTTTCGCGCTGCAAACGTTCATCAGGTGTCATTACACGGTTCAAACGTGCTCCCTTCGTATAAGCCAGTGAGGTAACGCCACCGGCAGCCTTCACCAAGTCACTCAGTCGGAAATTCTTACTGGTCATGGAGTATTGTCCTTCGAAGTTCACACATCCGGTAATGGTGACATTCTTCTGCTCACTGTATGAAGGACTGCGGCGTACAACGACCTCGTCGTAAGGAAGCAGCTTGAAACCGCCCTCTTTAATTCTAAATCCGTCTTCTATGGCAAAACTGTAGTAATCAGCCATCTTTCCTGTATTCTCCGTTGATGTAACGTCGTTTATACGACGGAAGACATCCACCTTTGCCATTGAAGCCGCTTCGGTCAAACCGCCAGCCTGCAGGATAAGGTCTTCGACGGTAGTATTCTCGGCATACTGGTATGTACCCGGATAAATAACCTCTCCGCTTATCTTAAGTACTTGCTCACCTTTCATATCCACCGTACTGGGAACGAAAAGCACATCTCCCTTCTTCAGAGGGATGTCTGCTATTGTTCCATTCAGTATACCGTCGATATCGACCGAAATCATTTCCAAAGTAAGGTCATCCTTTTCTCTGTGCATTACCGCACGGTTGCGGAAGGCATCCTCGCGTAAGCCTTCTGCTACCTGCAACAAGCCACGCACAGTCTGAATCTCACCTCCCAGCTGATACTGGCCTGCATGCTTGACGGCTCCCCTAATCTCTACCATATTACTGTAACGGGCAATCACACTATCTACGTACAGAGAGTCGCCGTCCATTACATTGAAATTTCCCATCTGGAATTCATCAATAGTGAACATACTATACTCCTGTCCAGACTTACGGCTCAACCTGACATTCTTTGTGTAGGCATCACCCGAGAAGCCGCCTGCATAGCTGAGTAATTGTTTTACACTCTCTGAACGCTTCATCTCATAGAACATAGGACGTTTAATTTTACCCCTGACATTCACAAGACACTCATAAGGTCCTACCTGAACTATATCGTTGTCCTGCAAACGGATGTCACCATTCTGATTACCATTCAGAAGATAGTCGTAAACGTCGATAGTAGCCACCTGGCGGCCTCCTCTGTAAACCTTAATGTCACGCAAAGTACCAATCTCGTTGATACCACCTGCAGCATATAAAGCATTAAAGGCACTGCTCAGGCTACTCAGCGTATAGGTTCCGGGCACCATCACATCGCCTACAACCTGAACCTGAATACTACGTGTATCGCCAACGGAAAGACTGAAACTGCAATCCGAGTAATAATTGCTTAATCGGCTCTTAACGGTTTGAGTAGCCTGCTTTACTGTCTGACCCGCCAGTTTTATGGGTCCCACGCCATCTATCACCACGACACCGTCTGGAGAGATAGTCCCCTCGAAAGTCTGCTGACTGGCTCCCCATATATCAATCACGACCAAATCACCGGCTCCCAGGCAGTAGTTGGCAGGAGTGGCCATATTCTGATTTGGCTCGAAGGTCAGGAGCTTATTGTTGAAAATATTCCTGCCAAACACCTGACTTTCATCACGGAAATAGTTCTGATAGTAAATCAGGGAGTCGATGTCCATGAAGCCAATTTCTTCATTCAAATCATTCTGTTTGTCTGTCCTCGACTTCAGTTTCTCTTCCATTTCCTCACGCTGAGAACGAATCATATAGCCGTTCTGCTGGTTCAGTTTCTCAAGAGCCTTCTCCTTGTTGGTACGCATTCTGTTTGCTGTATTGTTGGGATTTTGGCTCTGGTCCTGCAAATCGATTGCTCCCATTTGGGTCTTCTGGGCTTCGTATTTCTTCCGAATCCTTCTTAACTGTTCTGCTGTAACACCTTTCTGGAAAAGTTTTGTAACAATGGTCTGTTGGTCGGACCCTTTCTGTTGCTCTTGCTGAACAAACTGAATAACCTGGTTGTCGGTCATAGACTGGGCAAAAGCGCCTGATGAAATAAGCAACAAAAAAGTAACAAAAAGAATCTTGGAGAAAACTCCGTATTTTGACGTCATAACCTATAACTTTATTATATTTTATTTTAAAAACTGCACATTACGTTAAATTATTGCAAAATAACAGATTTTTTTTCTGTTTCCCAACAAAAAACGGAATATTTTTATCTACTTTTGCAATCTGTAAAGCACAAGCACACCGGGGCTGACTGGATTTGACAGCAGGATGAGGTGTTGTGTAAGCACGCAGAGAGTTGGCGACCGCTCTCTCTAATCAATGATTGCCAAGAATTTATCTGGCGAAAACAACTACGCTCTCGCTGCCTAATCGAAGTACAGTAGATTTCTGGCTTTATCTCGGCACCAGGTGCTGAGACGAGATGTCACTCTGGAGCTGTTGCTCCGAAGCGTCCAGGCAAAGTGGCACAGCAAAATCGGGGATAGCCTGTAACTGCCTCGCGTTATGGGTGAAACTTAGAGGATAAGGTGCAGATTGGTGGCCCAGGTCTTGTCTGCACTCGAAAACCGAAGGCTGGGATAAGCGTGTAGAAAGCACAGGACGTCCCTGTTTGGACGAGGGTTCAATCCCCTCCAGCTCCACTACAAAGGAGGATAGGGAAAAGCAATTAAGACTGGTATGAATTTGTATGCTAAGGTAATTGCCATATTAGCGTTGCCACTTATTTTTGTGGTTGCCTATGCGCTATGCCCTATCCAACTTCCGCCTCCGGGCTGGACACTCAGCAAATTAGACTTAAAAGCCTCCCTCGGTCCCTCCCAAGGAGAGGAAACCGTGCATGATGTCCCAGACTCTATCACGCATCTCCTTCAGGAGACGGAAACTGTTTCGCCCGACACAAATTCCCAACGTATTCTATTCATAGGAGATTCTATGGCAGAGGGGCTGGTGCGCAGAATGTCGGACTATGCCCAGGAGAACGGACATTTCCTTTCACGCGTCATCTGGTACAACTCCACAACAACGCTATGGGCATCATCAGATACGCTTCAGTATTTCATACACAAGTACCACCCCACCTTTATCATGGCCTGCATAGGCGGGAACGAGCAGTTTGTAAAGGACTTGCATGCAAGAGAAGAATGCATACACAAGATTATTGGTACTTTCGGAGACGCGCCCTTTATCTGGATTGGCGTTCCGTCCTGGAAAGGAGACACGGGTTTTAACAGCATGGTACAGAAATGTGTGGGGGTAAATAGATTCTTCGACAGCAGAAGACTTGCACTCAGGCGTGGATCTGATCGTATCCATCCTACCTTTGGCGCTGCAAGCCTATGGATGGACAGTATAGCCACATGGATGCAAAGACCTGATGCTCCACATCCCATAAAAATGCAAAGACCTGCCTATAAAGCTACGGTGAAATATCCCTTGCATCTGCTGCAACCTGTGAAATAAAGTTTAGAGATTAGAGATTAGAGATTAGAGATTAGAGATATGATATTTACAAGCATTCAGTTCTGGGCCGTATTTGTCGTCTTTCTGACGATATTTGCCTTGCTGCGCCGTTCCACACGGACGGGGATGATGCTCTATGTAACTATCGTCAGTCTGGGATTCTTCTACTTTGCCAATGGTTGGCTGATGCAGACGCTTCCGATTACGGCCCTCATCTCCTGGTCGTTAACAAAGGCCATGAGGCAATATAACGGCAGTAAACGGAAAGCTTTCCTGACAGTTATTGTCCTATTGGATCTGGCTCCCTTGATTTTCTTCAAGTATGCCAACATTGCAATTTCCGGTCTGAACGACCTCTTGGTCGGAAACTTCCCAGTTATGGATATTGCACTGCCCGTTGGCATCTCATTCTATACCTTCCAGGCTATCAGTTATTCGGCAGACATTTACAAGAACAGATTTACCATGGATGTTGATTTCCTGGAATACATCTTCTATCTGTCTTTCTTCCCCTTGCTCTTTGCCGGCCCCATTACGCGTGCAGAGACTTTCTTCCCTCAGATCAGACATCAGCAACCTGTAAGCGAACGACTGATGTATAACGGCCTGTGGCTCATCATCGCAGGAATCCTCAAAAAAGCAGTCGTAGCCGACTATATTGCACAATATAACAATTGGATTTTCGACTCTCCCCTCACCTACTCCGGTTTCGAGAACCTGATGGGGCTGTTAGGCTTCTCCGTGCAGATATACCTTGATTTCTCGGGATATACCGATATCAGCATCGGCATGGCTGCCTTAATGGGCATACGGTTAAGGGAGAATTTCCGTTTCCCCTATCAAAGTTTGAATGTTACAGAGTTCTGGCGCAGATGGCACATCTCTCTCTCCACCTGGTTCAGAGACTATGTCTATATTACATTGGGAGGCAACAAAAAAGGCAAGATAAGAACAGGCATCAATTGCATTGTCACCTTTCTTTTGGTGGGCATCTGGCACGGAAGCAGTATCATGTTTATCTTGTGGGGCATGCTGCACGGTATGGCATTGGCGATACACAAGAGTATGCAACACGGTCTCATGAGGATTCCCAATACGTGCTTCACTAAGGCACTCTGCATCCTCGTAACAGGTATCTTTATCGTATGCAGCTGGGCAGTTTTCCGCTCGCCCGACATTAACACTGCCATCACAATCTTCAAGCAGATATTTACCGATTTCAGGCCAGAGAGCATTCCCGCATTCTGGACTATGCGCCCCACATGGCTGCTTATGATGGTCATCTGCGGATTGATGTTCTTTATTAAGGAAAGATATTATAATAGAATGATGATAAAATTCATCTATTCCCCCTGGCTTATGAAACTTTTGGCCTTTACTTGTGCCGTTCAACTAGCCATAGAGTTTAACACCAGCAATATCACTCCGTTCCTGTATTACAACTTTTAAAATGAAAAGCGAAGAATAAGAGTTACCAACAGTAAACCGTAAACCGTAAACTAAATTGTTCAATAATTAAAAAACCAATATAAAAAATGAAAGAATTACAACTTAAGTACGGATGCAATCCTAACCAGAAACCCTCAAGAATCTATATGGAGGAAGGCGAACTTCCCATTGAAGTACTGAACGGCCGTCCCGGCTATATCAATTTCCTTGATGCCCTGAACGCATGGCAGTTGGTCAAGGAACTGAAGGCTGCCACAGGCCTGCCTGCTGCAGCCAGCTTCAAGCACGTAAGTCCTGCCGGAGCTGCCGTAGGACTGCCCCTTACCGATACGCTGCGCCACATTTACTTTGTTCCCGAAAGCATCAGCGAACTGAGCGCCCAGGCTTGTGCCTATGCCAGAGCCCGCGGTGCCGACCGTATGAGCAGCTATGGTGACTTCATCGCTCTCTCTGACTGCTGCGACAAAGCAACAGCCCTGCTTATCAAGCCTGAGGTCAGTGACGGCGTCATAGCTCCCGAGTTTACAGAGGAGGCACTGCAGATTCTGCTCGAGAAACGTAAGGGAACCTACAACGTTATCAAGATTGACCCCACTTACAAGCCCGAACCTATCGAGCGCAAGCAGGTCTTCGGCATCACCTTCGAACAGGGAAGAAACGAAGTGAAGTTGGACGATCCTGCTCTCTTCGAGAACATTCCCAC
>CADAWW010000027.1 GCA_902791675.1 uncultured Bacteroidales bacterium | reverse complement strand
AGTTTCGAAGTTGGCACCGTAAATCTTCCAAGACTTCCAGTTACGACCGGGATACTGCTTGGTGTCCTTACCTGTTGTCAGACTGTAAACATAAGGAGAAGCACCACCGTTGGCACGGAATACCAGCCAGGCTCCGCCATTAGGAATACCGCCACCGCACTTGGTGTTCATATCACCGTCTATCAGGTTAACCCAGGCACCGTCGCCCCAAGTACCTTCTCCAACTGCAGCAATAGCAGCAAAGACCTTGTCCTTGTTTTCTGTGATAAAATTCTGAAGATTGTTTAACTCACCTATCAGTTTTTCGATAACTGCAGGATCTTCTGCACTTGTGAGTTCCTGCAATTTGGCATTGTACTCGGCAGTAAGAAGATTGTCCACTCCTGTCAGGTCGAAATCCTTACACTTAGCGATTTGCTCGTCAAAAGCGCTGGTATCAACAGTATATTCAGAGAACCAGAATTCGTCCATCTGCATATAATCGCCGGGATTAACAAGCTGCTCAACTATAATTTTAAAGTAAGTGTAGAAGGATTTGTCCTCACCCGAAACAGTGATGGGGCATTCTGCATACTGGTCTGTTGACAACTGAACATCTGTTTGCGTATCAATCAGATTCCATGCTGCTCCATCGGCCTGAGCTTCTTCGTCAGAAGCAAAATTGCCACCATAAATCTTCCAAGTCTTCCAGTTACGACCAGTATTGGTGTTTGTGTCATTGGCGATTCTCAGAACATACGCTGTGGGCGAAAGGGGCAAATCTGATTTTAAGATTGCTGTGTGGGGACCTGCACCGCCATTTCCCCATTTAGTGCCCTGCTTGCCATCAACCAACTGCACGGGACTTTCATTAGAGCCCCAGTGATCGCCTGCCACTGCTGTAAGCGTGATGGCACTTGCACTCTGTCCGCCCAGCCATAACAATGCTGTTGCGAACAATGTCGAAAGTTTGATTCTTCTCATAAAACAAGTGTTGTTAAGTTAATATTGTGCCTGGAATGAAGTCTATACTTTTAATGGATATGGCCCCAAACACAGGCGGTTAATTAATAATTTCATTAAAGTATTTCCTTGCAAAGATAAACCTTTTTATAATACGAACCAAACAAAAAGCTTATTTTTCTGCTTTTTTACACTAATAATTAGATGTTTTGCTAGTATTAATAGTAACAATTGCTAGCATTAATAGAAATTATTCCCTCGTATGAAAAAAATAAAGGTATTTATTCTGTATTCCGCTCACTTAATCGTAAGTTTGAGACTTTCGTCTCGAAAATACTCTCGTTCGGGAATAAAAATAAAGGCATTTATTTTGTATTCCGCTCACTTAATCGTATTTTTGCACACTAAATATGAAAATGAATGAAGTTATTTAACAATAATCTATAGGATTATACAATAAAATAAAACGATTAGACGTTATTAACTTTAGGATGAAAAGACTACTCTGGATAGGATTGCTGCTAATTAGTCTGGGCGCAAAAGCTCAGTTTGATGCGGCATTTACCAATGCCTGGGCTCTACAATCCCACTTCAACCCTGCAGCGGCAGGATTGGATGGTCTGCTGAATGTCAGAGCTGCCTACAACATGCAGATGGTTGGCTTTGAGGATGCCCCCAAGACCATACTGGTAACAGCAGACATGCCTCTTTTCTTTCTGGGACCCAGTCACGGAGTCGGATTAGGGCTGTACAATGATAAGGCTGCCATCTTCTCTACACAGAAGATATCCCTGACGTACGCTTATCACCATAAGCTATGGGGTGGCATTATGAGCATAGGTGTTAAGCCGGCTCTTTTAGTTGAGAAAACAGATGGTTCTAAGCTAGAACTGAATGACCCCAACGACCCCGCTTTTACTACAAGCGACTCGAAAGGGCAGGCCATAGACCTAGACCTCGGACTTCGTTACACCTATAAAAAGACATGGTATGCAGGAGCAAGCGTACATCATCTAATGGGGCCGACAATTACAGTCGGTGATGACAAGACGCACGAGATTTCCATCGACCCTGTATTCTTTATGACAGGAGGCTACAGGCTTCAACTCCGCTATCCACGCTATGCCATAGCTGCAGATGCCATTCTGAGAACAGACCTGCAATCATGGAGGGGAGATATTACGGCCCGCTTGGAATACAACGGAGAAAAACATAAATTGTACGGTGGTATCCTATACAGCCCTATGACCAGTGTTGGAGTGTTGCTAGGATATAATTTCCATGGTATAAACATAGGTTATTCTTACGAAGTATACACTGGGGGAATAGGAGTACTAAATGGTACACACGAGATAATGATAGGGTACCAGACAGAACTGAATCTGGGTAAGAAAGGAAAGAACTTACATAAGAGTGTGCGACTACTGTAGGATATAGAACATAAATTATATATAATATAAATAATATAAAAGGCACACGCGAAGGAAAAGCGTCATAACGAAAAAGCCATTCGTCGAAATAACAATATAACGTAATAACGATAAAATAACTAAACAAAAATATATGAAGACAAAGAGTCTTGGATTTTTCTTGTTGGCAATTCTTTGCCTGGCCCTAGTGGCATGCATGGGGTCACAATCATCGGCTAATGCAGTTGGAGGCGAACTGACAGGTGTCAGAGGATCTGCAATGTCAGAGCCAACACCATACGGCATGGTGGCTGTTCACAAGGGCTCGCTAAAAGTGGGTCTACAGGAAAATGATACCCTATGGGGTGCTGATTTCCCTATTAGAGACATCAGTGTTGATGGTTTCTGGATGGACGAGCACGAAGTAAGTAATGCTAAATACCGCCAGTTTGTAAACTGGGTACGCGACAGTATTATCCGTGAGCGTCTGGCAGACCCCAACTATGGCGGCGACGAAACCTACAAGATAGAGGAGGATAAGGAAGGAAACCCTATCACTCCATATCTTAATTGGAGTAAACCCATTCCCTGGCGTAAAGCTAACGAGGATGAGGACAAAGCCATTCAGAGTGTCTATGTTATTCACCCAATTGACGGAACCAAGATGCTGGATGCTAAGCAGATGAACTATCGCTATGAAATTTATGACTACGTAGCAGCTGCCCAACGCAAATATCGTCTGGATCCGGAAGAACGCGACTTGAATACAGATCACGCAGTCAGCAATGAGCAGATAATGATTAGCAAAGATACTGCATGGATTGATGACGACGGAAAGATTATCCGGCAGACCATTACACGCCCCCTAAGCGGACCATGGGATTTCCTTAACACTTATATTGTGAATATCTATCCTGATACTACCTGTTGGGTGAACGATTTCCAGAATGCCGACAATGAGCGCTACATGAAACTCTATTTCAGCAATCCTCTCTACGACGACTACCCAGTAGTAGGAATCTCTTGGGATCAGGCAAATGCTTTCTGCGCATGGCGCACTAACTTTCTGATGAAGGGACTAGGTGGCTATGCCAAGCAGATTCAGCGCTACCGTCTGCCCAGTGAAGTCGAATGGGAGTTTGCCGCTCGCGGAAAAGAGGGTAATCCCTTCCCTTGGACTAGCTTGGAAGTAAAGAGCGATAAGGGCTGCTACTATGCCAACTTTAAACCAGATAGAGGAAACTACACTAAGGATGGCAGCCTTATCACCAGCAAATGTGGTATCTTCAGTGCTAACAGCAATGGCTTGTATGACATGGCCGGTAATGTGGCAGAATGGACTAGCACTGTATTTACAGAAGCCGGTGTCGAGAGCATGAGCGACATGAACCCCGATTTGAAATACAATGCTGCCAAAGAAGATCCCTACCGTCTGAAAAAGAAGAGCGTAAGAGGCGGTTCATGGAAAGATCCCGAAAGTATGATTCGAAGCGCCTGGCGTTCTTACGAATATCAGAACCAGCCCCGTTGTTATGTCGGTTTCCGTTGTGTTCGCACAATGGTGAATGACAGAGGAAATGCCGGAACCCAAAAAGGCGGTAAAGCAAGTGGAAAAGGCGGCGGCAAGAGCTCGGGCGGTGCAACAGTAAGCACAAGAAAAACAAGGAGATAACCCCTCTCCGACTCCCCAGAGGGGGAGAGATAGTTGATAGTTTAGAGTTGAGAGTGAGAAGATAAAAAATAAGGAGATAATAAACAATAAAATTAACAATATACCTCAGAACCCTGGCCCCATTCCTAACGGGAGAGGGCGGGGAAGAGGCAAAATAATTAAGATATGAATCCAATAATAAAACTGCAGAAATGGATGGACTCTCCAGCCGGCCAGTTATTTATGAATTATGCTTATAGCTGGGGTGCCTCAGTCGTTATCTTGGGAGCTTTGTTCAAGTTAACCCATATCACTGGAGCCAATGCGATGCTCTTTATCGGAATGATTGTTGAGGCAATTGTGTTCTTTATCTCTGGTTTTGAGAAGACGTACGATAAGGTTCCTAAAACAGAAGGTGCAGAACTTGCTGGAGGGCAGACTGTTGTTGTGGCCGGTGGCGGCACTCCCCTACCCGAAGGTGCAGAGATTCCAGGAGGTCCCATAGTTATAGGTGGAGGCGCACCCATAATTGCTGGCGGTGCATCTGTAGGCAACATAGATCCTGATGCTTTGGCAGCAGGAACGGGACTGAGCGCAGCAGCCGCTAATCTGGCAGCTGCCGGACAAGCAGCTGCACAGGCTCAATTGGCATTGGAACAGATTCAGAATGGCGGTCCGGCTATCGACCCCAACCAAATCAAGGCTACAGACCCTGCAGCCATAGAAGAGGCCGTAAAGAACTATGCCGAGGAACTGACAGAACTGACAGAAGTTCTTGGACGCGTAAAAGCTCAGGCTGCCCGCATGAGTACAGACAGCGAGGAAATGGAAAACCTGAACCGCACTCTTACTGGTATTGCTACCGTTTACGAGTTGCAGTTGCGTAACATCAGCAAGCAGGTGAGTACCATTGAGCAGATAGATGAGCAGACACGTAAAATGGCCCAACAGATTCAGGAACTGAATGAAGTTTACAGCCGTATGATTAAGGCGCTGACTGTTAACATGGCACCTGCCGTTGCTGCTTCCTCTGAAGAGAATTCATAATGCATAAATTCACAATTCATAATTAAGATTCTAAATTCTTAATTCAAAATTCTTAATTTAATTGCGATGCCTATACAGAAAAAGAGGGTTTCTCCTCGCCAAAAAATGATAAACCTGATGTACTTGGTACTCATGGCCATGCTGGCCCTGAATGTATCAAGCGATGTGCTGAATGGTTTTTCGCTGGTGTCGGACAGCCTGAACAAGTCAACACGGAATGCCACACATGTGAACAATGATATATACAAGACCTTCGATGAGCAGATGAAGAACAACCCTGCTAAGGTAAAGCAGTGGTATGATAAAGCCCTCTATGTTCGTAGTATCAGTGACTCACTTTACAATTTGGCAGAAGAACTGAAGGTCGCTATTGTGAAGGAGAGTGATGGCAAAGAAGGAGACGTTAACAATATCAGGAACCGTGAAGATCTGGAGGCCAGTACACAGATAATGCTGGCACCAGGCACTGGTCGCGGCAAAGAACTCAGAACGGCCATCAACAACTATCGCGATAAGATAGTGAAGATGGTTACCGACAAAGAAAAAAGAGAAATTATATCTAGCAGTCTAAGTACAGAAGTTCCTACCAAGGGACGTCTGCTAGGCAAGAACTGGCAAGAGTACATGTTTGAAAGCATGCCCACAGCAGCTGCCGTCACCCTTCTGACTAAACTGCAGAGCGACGTACGCTATGCTGAAGGTGAAGTGCTTCATAACCTTATCAGCAACGTGGACTTGAAGGATATTCGTGTAAACCAACTGAATGCCTACGTTATTCCAAGTTCACAGACAGTGGTACAAGGTGGCAGATTCAGCGCCCAGATTATCATGGCAGCTGTAGATACTACACGCCGGCCTACCATCTACATTGGGGGGCAGCCGATAAAAAGCGAACATGGGCTCTATGAAACAGTCTGCAACAAGACAGGTGATTTTACCTTGAATGGTTTTATAGAGATGTTGAACGGAGATGGCGAGAAAGTAAAGCGAGAGTTCTCACAGAAATATACCGTTGTAGCACCAAGCGCAACAGTAAGTGCCGATATTATGAACGTATTATATGCCGGCTACGACAACCCCATGAGTGTCTCTGTTCCTGGTATTCCCAGCAATAAGTTGCATGTTAGCATGACAGGAGGCACACTTACACAAAAGGGGGACGGCCACTACATTGCCCGACCAACCTCTCCGGGTGGAGAAGCTGTGTTTACGGTATCTGCACAAAATGAGGGTCGTACGCAGGAAATGGGGAAATTCACTTTCCGCGTCAGGAAGTTACCAGACCCGAAAGCCTTCATTGCTTATTCTGATGGGAATGGAGGAGAAAACCGTTTCACAGGCGGAGACCTGAGCAAGCAGATTCTGATGGGAACAGAAGGAATCGGGGCAGCCATTGATGACGGACTACTGAATATCACTTTCCGGGTATTAGGATTTCAAACGGTCTTTTACGATGCTATGGGTAATGCTGTTCCTTACAAGAGCAATGGTGCAAACTTTACCGACCAACAGAAAAATCAGATTAGAGGTTTAGCACGTAATAAACGATTCTACATCACCGAAGTTCATGCTATCGGGCCTGATGGCATAGAAAGGCAACTGGATGGTGCCATGGAAGTTAAAATTAAGTAATACCATAAATATATATAATTTATGAAACGTATACTCATCATTATAACAGCAACCTTGCTGACAGGAAGTATAACATATGCGCAACCTGCGAAACGCCGCACAGCTGCCACGACCAATACAACTACGACAACGCCTACGGCAACCAAGCAGGGTCATGACCGTGCCTCGCTGCAATTCCCAACATCGGCAGCAATGCCTGAGGATGTGGTTTGGAAGCGTGATATCTACCGGCAGTTGGACTTGATGAATGACAAAAATGCGCCTATGTACTATCCAGTGGAGCCTATAGGCAAACAGGTGAACTTATTCACCTACCTCTTCCGCCTGATTCAAACAGGTCGCGTTACAGCCTACACCTATAAACTGGACGGAAACGAATCCTTTGAGGAAAAGGACAAACTGAGCATAAAAGATTTACTGGAACGCTATAATATATACTATGAGGAGAAAGATGGCAAAATCGTTGTGGCTGATGCAGATGTACCCAGTGCCGAAGCAACACGCTACTACATCAAGGAAAGCGTCTATCTGGATCAGCGCACCGGTACCTTCAGTACGAAAGTTACTGCACTCTGTCCCATCCTAATGCGAGGAGCAGATGAATTCAGTACAGATGCAGCGACTCCCTATCCCCTCTTTTGGCTTAAGTATGATGACATAGCCCCATGGCTGGCTAAGCTACCCATGATGGGCAGCAACCTGAATAATGTTTCTAATCTGACAGCAGATGACTACTTTACGCTAAACCGTTACGAGGGTAAAATCTATAAGACCAACAACTTGCAAGGTAAAGTGTTGGCAAACTACTGCGAGACGGACAGCGCTCTGAAGAAAGAACAACTGAAAATCGAAAAGCAGATTGTTGACTTTGAGGAAGGTGTATGGGGACACGAAATTATTGACAGTACGAAGTTAGACAGCATAACACTGGCGAAGATGGCTGCGGAAAAGACGGAAAAGAAGTCATCAAGTATCTGGGGAAGACGGACAAAAACCCCTTCAGCCAGTACAGGCAAGAGTGCAACTGACACAAAGAAAGATAAAGACTCTGCACCTGCAGCAGCACGCGTTAGTGCACGAAGACAAAGGAGGTAAAGGCAGATGGCACAGTTTGCCGATGTCATACTGCCACTTCCATTAGAAGGCACCTTTACATACAGCTTACCCAAGAGTTTTTCCAGCCTTGTTCAGGTAGGATGTCGCATTATTGTTCCGTTTGGGACAGCTAAGTACTATAGTGCCATTGTCATGAAACTTCATGACGACATTCCTACTTACACAACTAAAGTAGCCTTAGAATTACTTGACAGCAGTCCCATTGTTACTACAGAACAGCTGAAACTATGGGGATGGATTGCCGAATTCTATCTGTGTACTATAGGTGACGTATATAAGGCTGCACTTCCCGGCGGACTTAAGTTGGAAAGTGAATCCAGTGTAATGTACAATGAGGAATTCATTGCTGACAACACGCTTTCGCCATCCGAAGAGAAAATCATCCAAGCCTTAGAAGAGCAGACGGAACAGACGTTGTCGACTTTACAAAGAAAAACAGGCATAAAGAACATTCTTGTTGTCATTAAAAGACTTCTAGATAAAAATGCCGTACGCATAAAAGAAGAAGTTAAAAGAACATATAAGCCTAAATTTGCAACATACATTAGGCTAGCAGATTCATACTTTGACGAATCACTGTTTAACGAAACACTTACACAATTGAAGCGATCTGTCAAACAAGCAGATCTTCTACTAAAATACGCCTCTCTTTCCGGCCTCTCGGCTGCATTGTCTCTACAAAACTATCAACTGTTAAAGGAAATAACCAAACAGGAACTGCTTGAGCTTGCCGCATGTACGCCAAGCGTGCTAAAAGCATTATGCCAGAAAGGCATTATGGAGCAATACCAGAAGCCCATAGGTCGGCTGGCTCAACAAAACCTGCCTACAGAGTTGATTATGTATCCCCTTAGCGAAGACCAGTCACGAGCTAAGAAGGAAATACAAGAAGCCTGGAAACAACAAGATGTATGCTTACTACATGGCGTGACCGGCAGCGGCAAGACAGAAGTATACATACATCTGATAAAGGAAATGATAGAAGAGGGGAAACAAGTGCTCTTCATGCTACCAGAAATTGTATTAACCGCCCAATTGACAGATCGTCTGAAACGTGTCTTTGGAGATCGGCTGGGTGTTTATCATTCTCGCTACCCGGATGCTGAGCGTGTGGAGGTTTACCAGAAGATGCTCTCCGAAAATCCTTTCGATATCATTGTAGGCGTAAGAAGCAGCATCTTCCTGCCATTTAGAAATCTGGGTCTTATAATCATTGACGAGGAACATGAGACCAGTTTCAAACAACAAGATCCTGCTCCAAGATATCAGGCGCGTAATGTTGCGCTAATGCTAGCAAAAAACGTAAAAGCAAAAACTCTGCTAGGTTCGGCGACCCCCAGTTTGGAATCATATTATAACGCTAAAACCGGGAAATACGGGCTTGTTGAATTACACAAAAGATATGGAAATATTCAACTTCCACAGATAGAAGTGGTTAACATGCGTGAGATGGCTAAAAAAAAGATGATGAACGGACCTTTCACACCACAACTGATAGAGAGAATCCGAGGAGCATTACAACAAAACAAACAGGTAATACTCTTCCAAAACAGACGCGGTTACGCTCCTATGATGGAATGTAAAACATGTGGATGGGTACCCCGATGTCAAAAGTGTGATGTGAGCCTGACTCTTCATAGAAACATGCGTCAGCTTGTCTGTCACTACTGTGGAGCGACTTACCCTATACCTCTCTTATGCCCTAACTGCGAGGAACAGAACCTATTGAGTAAAGGTTATGGCACAGAACGCATAGAAGATAGTATACAGAATATTTTCCCAATGGCAAAAATTGCTAGAATGGATTTAGATACAACCAGGAGCAGATTGCACTACGAAAAGATTATCTCAGATTTCCAACATCAGAAAACTGACATCCTTGTTGGAACACAAATGGTTACAAAGGGATTAGACTTTGAGCGTGTAAGCGTAGTCGGTATCCTTAACGCAAGTAACATGTTGAATCAACCTGATTTCAGAAGCTATGAACGTGCATTTCAAATGATGGAACAAGTAGCTGGAAGAGCAGGCAGAAAAGACGAACAAGGTTATGTGGTGCTACAGACACAAGACACGGATGCATCTGCAATCAAACAGGTAGTACAACACAATTACACTGCCATGTTCGAGGAACAAGTACAGGAAAGAAAACTTTTCAACTATCCTCCCTACTGCCGGTTGATTTATGTCTACATGAAACATCGGAACGACAGGGTTCTGGAGAGTCTTTCCAGAGATTATGCCAACATACTAAAGAAAGTTTTCGGACAGAGAATATTGGGGCCAGATACTCCTCCCATTACAAAAGTACAAATGATGTACGTCCGTAAGATTATAGTCAAAATTGAACTTACGGCCTCTATTGCCGAAGCTCGAAACCGATTACGTGAACTTCATCAATATATCACCGGGCTTCCACAATATAAATCAGCCCTGATCTATTATGATGTAGATTAAAAGCCCCAATTCCAATGAGGAAAAGGGGCTTTTTAATTTTATCACTTCAGATGGAAGGAGGGCTTATTTTCTAACCAGTCGGATTACCTTACTGGAATACTCTCCACGGAAATTTATCTCGATACCTTGCTGCATCAGGAAACGACCAGTGAAGGAAGCACCTTCCCAATGATCTGACTGACCTTGACGACAGATCTCTGTAAGAGTATATGTTGCGTCCGGGTCAAGACCTGCAAAATAAAAACGAGGACAGAAGAAATCGACAAAATGCTCGAACTTATAGGCAAAGAAGATAGCTTCTGACTTATTCTCTTTAATATACATCTCGCTGCAATAACCTTTCCCCTCGTATGGAGATATAAGGCGATACTGGTCACCTTGCTGAACTATGGGACGAATCGTCTCTTTGTATGTCTTGAAGCAAGATTGAGCAAACTTCATCTCATCGGCAGAAAGGTCGGAGGGTTTCATTTCCATACCCAGGCGTCCTGTCATGGCAACATCAAAGCGGAATTTAAGAGGTAAGATGCGGCGTGTCTGATGGTTGGGACTGGCACTTACATGCTGTGCCATGGCACAGGCTGGGAAGAACATGCTGGTACCCCACTGAATGAAGAGACGCTGCTTAGCATCGGTATTATCGCTTACCCAGAACTCATCGAAATATGGCATTAAACCATAGTTGACACGACCGCCACCGCTTGCACAACACTGAATTACCAAATCAGGGTACTTGGCACGGATACGTTTCAAGGTCTTAATAAGCCCAAGATGATAATCAACATAAAGATGACTTTGATTATCTGCGCTGAGATAATGTGAACCAAAGTTCTTCGTTTCCATGTTGCAGTCCCACTTAATATAATAGGTATTAGGAGTTTCTGTCATGATATCATCAACTACCTTATAGACAAAATCCTGAACAGCAGGATTACTCATATCTAAAACGAGCTGTGTACCACCTCGGCCTGTACTGAGTTCACGTGCAGGATGGCATACCACCCAATCGGGATGTTTCTCAAACAATTCGCTCTTGGTGTTCGTCATTTCAGGTTCAATCCAAATACCCCATTTGAGGCCACGTTCGGCACAAGCTTTTTCAAGTGCAGGAACACCCTTGGGAAGTTTCTCGGTATCAGTAACCCAATCGCCTAACGCGCAGTCATCCACGGAACGCTTGTATTTATTACCGAACCATCCGTCATCCATGACAAAGAGTTCTCCACCAAGTTGTTTTACGCCATCCATCATCTTCTCCATACCATCCTGACTAACATTCAGATATACGCCTTCCCATGAGTTGAGGAGAGTCTTACGTAATGCTTCGCCATTATGAACCATATTATTCTTACGTGCCCAACGGTGGAAACTACGACTGGCACCACCTAACCCTTCGCTACTATATGTGATTGCAAGAGCAGGAGTAGTGAAAACTTCGCCCTTCTTAAGCGTATATTGTGAATTTGTGTCGTCAATTCCAGCAATAAAACGATGAACCTTCTTGCCCTGTGTGTCAATAGTCATGCGGAAATTACCACTCCAACAAAGTGCTGCTCCGATGACACGGCCCTGATTCTCCTGAGGCTTTCCATCCAGAGAAATCATCAGGTTGGGACGATTCATATAAGCATTTTTAGTACCCGTAAGGTCATGAATCTCAAATATTCCTGGCTTTAATGGCTCTTCTGATACCTGAGCTTCTGCACCCCAAGATCCATGCTCGTGCTGGACCCATACGTCTCCCTGACGAATGGGAAGAAAAGCACTGGCGTACTTGAGCAAAGAAACGGGTTTCTTCTCGTTATTATGAATTACAGACCATGTTTCTATCACGTCACAATTACTATAGGTACGGTAGCATACATCAACCAGGAAATCATAAACCTTGTCTTTTAGCGTGATGGTATAAACAGTAGAATTACCCTCTGTAGATACGCCATCCTGCTGATAAACAAGTTCTGTTGACATGTTGCCATCTGCATGGCGTACACTGAGAGCTGTAATATCGTAGTTACCCAAACCAAAGGCGGGATAGGCATCCTCCCATAGGCTATAGGCACGATAAACCTGTTCGGCATCAGCAATACTTTCTCCATAATAGCTAATATGGAGAGGGGCGCCCTGCTCTGCTTTTAACAACAATGTAGTGTGAGGAGTACTCACATAAATATCCTTTGCCGGCAGTATGGATACAGCCAACAGGGATAAAATAAAAATAAACTTTCTTTTCACGGTCGTTATGATTTAATTTAACATGTTTTCCTTTAGGAAGTTAAAGCCAGCAGAAGCTGGCCTTAACTCTATTAATTACCAAACATCCTCTGGCTTAGAGGGGTTGTCATATATTTCTTTTGGACACCACTCAAAATAGTCCAGATATAACTCTTTTTTGTCTGTGTCAAGCACTGACTTGAAACGGATATAATAAGTTTCTTTGGGATCAAGGGTCTGACGAACCAGAATATGTCGTTTCTGACGATCGTCATCACGTGCTGTCTTATTTTCACCATATTCATGTCTTCCGGCCTTCATGAGACCATGATTTCTTAACTTATGGTCAATTTCAATAATTTCATCCTCATCACGACCAGTATCGGTCAAATCACTCCAGGATCCACCCTCACCTGCATACGTAATTGCAATACCCTCTGCCATGTTAACGGGAATACCTGCAGCAGGAAGGTTCCCTGGATCGGAACCAAAGTAAACCTGTGTGATACCACGTGCTCCAGTAGCAAGGACCTTATATCGTAATTCGTATGTACCACGTTTGGGTACTGGAGGCAAGGTGAACATGATGTCGTATTTGCCGAATACTTTATCTTCATCCTGACAATAATTTGGCCAGTCAGTGCGATATCCATTATAGTGAATGAAGTGTGTCTCTTCGTTTAGAATACTACAATTATCGAAGTACTTATAGGTCGGATCCTGAGGAACATATACATGCTGGTACTTACCTTCTGCTGAGTCTGCACGACGGAGATTATTGGTTATAGCTTCAGGGAACAAGGAGAAAAGATCAAAACGGATACGTTCCTTAGCTAATTCATCACGCACCGCATCTGTGTATGCCAATGGTCCGTCAATAGGATAAATACAAGCATTGGTTATATCGTTTACGACAGCTTTTTCACTCTCGCGACCGATATTGATGCCTAATTTCTGAGGATCACAAGATAATTCATGTCCAGTTCCACTAAGAGCATTGTCCAAAACAGGGAAACGGTTCAGATAAACACCATCACTTTCTTTACTCTCATATATTTTCAATAAACGGCGAATACCTTCTCCAACAGTACAATACCACTCATAAATAGGAAGTGAAAGAATTGGACGGTTATAGGGACTGCCAATCTCATTACAATTATAAACCAGCTTGTTAGCAGGAATTCGCATAGGTAGGATATGATAGGTAACCCAACGATATAAAATATGTTTGGGCGAAGCATAATTGTCATCTGTAAGATTCGGATCTTCAGAGAAATACATTTTATTAGTCTGGATCCAATTAATAAGTTGCTGTAAAGCATCTGGTGCAGCAGGATCAACTCCCTGCGAACGCCAGTAATCATCAGTCTCGGCAAAGATGGTGTAACCATACTTGCGGTGTTCCGGTGCATGAGCATCGGGGTCGCCTGCTGTAGCAGACTTATCTCCACCAGATTTAGCCTGGTAATCCTTCATGTCGGGAATTTCGCCCCTAAGATATTTCTGCTCATACTCATCATCACGCACCATGCTTAACATATCTAATAGTTCACATGCCTGTATGACGCGTGCCATCATCAAATAGCCATCTGTCTTATTATCCAGAATATTCTGTAAGTATCTTGCACAAGACTCATCTCTTGGTGCAATAACCTTATGGAGCTGATGTATAAAGCCATTAATTACTGGAATATCATGGTTAACAGGGTCAATGGGACAGATCTTATTCACAAAAAAACTATCCGTACTATTCTTGCTATCATTGATAGTCAGACGGTGATCGCTAAGTGTTGGAAGAGCCAACTCAGTGTTTTTATCCGTTTGGTCAATAGAATAACGCTGATCTTCTCTGTCAAATCCATCAATGATACTGTTCCTGACAATGACTGCACGGATAGAGTCTAATTTTATAGAATCCGTGAAAGACTCCCATGAAGGCTCTGTTATCAAGCCCTCTTCGACGAGATCCTGAAGATATTCATTAATAGCATCATTGGTTATTGCAAAAACGGTATAGTTGCCACGAGCTGTCATCAACTGATATACAGTAGATGTTTCCTTATAAGGATTAATCTTTACCTTCTTAAGCAAGTCAACATACTCGGAATACACGGGATGTGCTTCCAGATAACTGGCTATAGTATGGTATTGGAATACGTATCTCGACGAGGTATCTATCTGCTCTGAGCAGGCACAAACCATTAAAAGCAACGCGGTAAGAGAGAAAAACAGCTTTCTCATAATATTTATCTTTTTTGTGTTTTTGTTAATTATTCTCCTGACCCGGAAGCCTTGCCCCAGGCCAGGAGAATATATAGAGAATTATTTATTAAATGTATCAGTGACGAATTATTCAACTCCTGCCATAATATTGAGAATTGCCTCAATATCACCAACACCTACAGAGCCATTTCCATCAACGTCTGCAGCAGGATTGCTGTCTCCACCTGCCATGATGTTAAGAATGGCCTCGATGTCACCAACACCTACAGTTCCGTTGCCATCAACATCGCCCTTAACACCTGGTACAGCTACAAAGCGCATGTTGCGGACACTAATCACAGCACCTGCAGCCATAGTAACCTGCAGACCTACGATATCAGTAGCCTTTGTGAAGCCTAATTCCTTGACGGGAACAGATACTTTCTTGAATTCTGAAGTAGCTTCTAACTTATCCAACGCAATATTCTTGGCAGTTGTCATGTTGTAAAGCATACCACCTTCAAGATCATTCTCTGAAGTATATTCGAACTCAAGGATTGTCTCGTTCTCTGTCAGGTCATCATACAACTTACCGAGTCTGGCAATAATTCTACCATCCTTAACAGCAGTAAACTCGTAGTTGAATTCGGCTACTTCGTCCCATGTGGCATTTGACACATTCTCGTCAGTAAGCTCAAGGTAATCGGGATACTTCTCGAGAAGCGCAGCTAAAGCGGCATCAGCAGCTGCAGCATCAGCATACTGTCCTTCGTCCAGACTTGCATAAACTGCCTCAGTATCCATATCAAGATCACTGCCCGCAGATGCATGATTCAACCATTTCTCATATACTCTGGTTGCATAATCACAAAGCTTGAAGTATGCGGCCTTCGTTGCATTAATCTCTTCGAAGATGTTACCATCGGCAATCAACTGATCAACTGTTGTGCGACTTGCTGCATCAGCCAATGCTTCTCTCTGAGCAGCACCAAAGTTAGGAGCAGCCTTGAATTCAGCCAAATCAGCAAAGTTACCAGGAACGTAAGTTTCTGTCAGAATAGCAACTCTTGCACCATTACTTTCAGCAGCAGCAGCAATTGCTTCAGCTGTTGGCTCTTCGCCGAGATAAGTCAGGCGGAAGTTACCGGCACCCAGCCAGTCACCACCAACCAATGTGCCTTCGTTCTTCAGACCGAACGTCAACTTACCGTCGGTTACCTTGGCAACCATGGTTACCTCATAACGGTCTTGCATGATAGCATTGATAGTACCCTGAACACCCCAGATTACATAACCTACTTCTACTGAGTCAACCTCGGGATCACCGGTACCTTCTTCTACATCACAAGCATAGAGTACCTTATCGGCATATTCACCAGTCCAAGAATTCTCCTTTGCCGTCATACCCTCACGTACAACAGGAACATAGGTCTTGGTATCGTTGGCAAATGCAATAGCGTTGTAATTGAGACTCTTGATGTCACCATTGGGACGGAAACCTGCATTCAGTTTCAGTTCATAGTAACCATTCTTCATGTCGTTAAGCGTCTGACTGATATTGAACTTAGACTGCTCGTTGCAGAACTCAGCAGCAGACATAGTACCCTCTGCATTGGTTCCATTGCTATAAACATAGCCATTCCAACCTTCAGGCTGCTTTGTACCAGAAACCTTGTTACCGTCAGTATCAACAACCTGCTCTGCCTTAGCAAAACTACGGTTAGTAATCATAGAAGAGATATCTGTACCAGCTACATATCCGGCAGTGACAGCAGCCTTCTTCAGAGACTCGAGGAACTCAATTTCCTCAGCAACTACGCTGTCAGGAAGAATGTGATCATCCAGAATGGTAGATACTGAGCCATGGGCAAATGTCTCGTTGGGCTGGAGATCATCGTTAATGTAAGAATTCAAAGTAGCTAAGGCCTCAGAGTCTTCCAGTTTGAAATCCTGGAGGTACTGCTTAACAGCCTCTACATCATCAGCATACTTATCGTAAACCTTAGCGCAAGCTGTAATAGATTCACGGAGCGTTTCGAGCTGATAGTTAACGCGGAAGAGAGCCTCCATGTTAGCACACTCGTCAATTTCGGGAATAGTTTCCTTATACTTGTCAATCAAAGCCTGCTCTGCTCTAATATCATAATCGAAATTGTTGGCTGCATTCGTATAATCATCCTTGATAGCTTCAAACTCCTCGGGAGTTCCGAAGTGGAGTTCGTTCATCTGGATGGCATTTCCGCTATAAGCCCTTGTAACTACAACTTTATAATAGGTATAAGGCTCGGTTGTCTCGGTACTGAAACCAAAGTAAGAAGGCTCGGCATTAACGGGATGCAAACGATCCTGACCTACTTCCTCCTTTGAGTCGATGAGAATCCAACCCTCAGCATCCTTTGTAGCCTCACCATCACCTTCGAAATTAGCACCGTAAATGTACCAAGTACCCCAGTTACGACCAGGATAAGAACCTGTATCATTACCAGTAGTCAGTGTATAGAAGAATGGATTGGTCTTATCCATGGTACGGAAGATGATGTAAGTGTTGCCGTTAGCATCAGCATCACCACCCCACTTGGTAGCTTTAACCTCTACGTCTTTCTCTTCACCTGTATCAGGATCAACCTGCTTCTCTGTATAATTCAAAGCAACACCATCGATAAGGTTGCCATAGAATCCGTCACCCCACTGGTTAATAGTATTGCCACCCAACAAGATGTAAAGATCCTTTTCAACTGCGTTTACAATGGTACTAAGATAATCTATCTCAGCGTTGATGCCATCATTATCAAGAGAGAGGTTTTCTACAATGTATGCGTGAGTACCACGAATGTACTTAGCGCAAGGAGCAACTGCATCGGAGGAAGTATAACCCTCTTGCCAAGCCTGCATGCTTTCAGATTCAATAGAAAGAGAGACAATGTGATTGCTGTAAACAGAATCATATTTCTCGTACAAGTCTGCAGAAGTTGCAATGTCGTTCTGAAGGTCAACCAACTGGTTCTTTATCTTCATTACATCGGGAGCATTAACAGTTGTCTTCAACTCCTCGTACTTATCCTTGTAGGCATCGGTAAAGCCCTTGTAAGCAGGACGCTCCATGGGATCATAGTTAGCAAACTGCTCTGCGAAAGCTTCGCGGTATTCAGCCAAGTTACCTGTGTTGTAGAAGGTAAACTCATTCATCTGCATACCACCTTCATGATAAACCTCAATCTTGAAGTATGTGTAAGGTACTGCACATCCTTCTGACAGGTAGATGTAGCTCTCGAACATATTGGTTGTCTTCAAAACGTCAGTACCTACATTCTGCTTGTTGTCGATAAGTACCCAACCTTCGGCATTCTTGGTAGCCTCTTCGTCACTTGCGAAATTGGCACCCCAAATCTTCCAGTTCTTCCAGTTACGGTCTCTATATGTATCAGTATCATTACCAGTTACCAATCCATAGTAAGTAGGCTGGATAGGCTCATT
>CADAWW010000026.1 GCA_902791675.1 uncultured Bacteroidales bacterium | reverse complement strand
CATGTGTCTCTGCAGGACCTGGCTGTAACAGAGGCTGAGATACAGGAGGCTGAGACGTTGGTAAGCGATGAGCTGAAAGCTGCTTTGCAGCAGGCACATGATAATATAGAGAAGTTCCATGCTGCACAGAAGTTCCATGCTGAGCATGTCCAGGTAACAGATGGCGTAGAATGCTGGCAGCAGTCAGTACCCATCCAGAAGGTGGGGCTTTATATTCCTGGTGGCACAGCGCCCTTGTTCAGTACTGTTCTGATGCTGGCTACTCCGGCCAAGATTGCCGGCTGCGAGGAAATCGTTCTCTGTACACCTCCGGCCAAAGACGGTAGGGTTAATCCTGCCATCCTTGTAGCCGCACGTATCGCAGGCGTGAGCCGTATATTTAAGATTGGCGGTGTTCAGGCTATAGGTGCTATGGCATATGGAACAGAATCGGTGCCTAAGGTGTACAAGATTTTCGGTCCCGGCAACCAGTTCGTGATGTGTGCCAAGCAGCAAGTAAGCCTGCATGATGTCGCCATTGATATGCCAGCAGGACCCAGTGAAGTTGAAGTGCTGGCAGATGAGACATCCAACCCCGTATTCGTGGCTGCCGATTTGCTAAGTCAGGCTGAGCATGGTGTTGACAGTCAGGTATTGCTGGTGACCAAGAGCGAAGAGATAATAGATAAGGTGCAGTCTGAGGTAGAACGCCAGTTGGCACTTCTTCCCCGTAACAAGATTGCCGCTCAGGCATTAGAACACAGTAAAATCCTGCTGGTTCGTGACGATGAGGAGATGATGACCATTACCAACCAGTATGCACCTGAGCATCTGATTATAGAAACCCGGAACTACATGGAACAGGCCAAGAAGGTAGTGAATGCCGGAAGTGTGTTCCTTGGCAGCCTGACTCCAGAGAGTGCAGGCGACTATGCCAGCGGAACCAATCATACGTTACCGACAAACGGCTATGCTGTGGCTTATAATGGTGTAAACCTGGACAGCTACAATAGAAAGATTACCTTTCAGCATATTACCGCTGAGGGTGTTCGGCGTATCGGAAGAACTGTTGAGCTGATGGCCGAGGCTGAAGGCCTTGATGCCCATAAGAATGCGATGACGGTGAGAATGAGGCCCCTCTCCGACTCCCCCAAAGGGGAGAGAGGAGAATAAATACTCTTCATAACACAATTATGGATTTTGAATTATGAATTTTGAATTAGAAAAACTGGTAAGGCCAAATATCTGGGCATTGGAACCCTATAGTTGTGCACGCGATGAGTTCAAAGGCATGGATGCTCATGTGTTTCTGGATGCTAATGAGAGTCCGTATAACGGCCCGATAAACAGATATCCGGATCCTTTGCAGGAGAAGGTTAAGGAACGCCTTTCGCCCATTAAGCAGGTGAGGCCATCGCAGATATTCCTCGGAAATGGAAGTGATGAGGCCATAGACCTTGTATACAGGATCTTCTGCGAGCCAGGTAAGGATAATGTGGTGGCTATCGCTCCTACCTACGGTATGTACAAGGTATGTGCTGATATTAATAACGTGGAGTATCGTCCTGTGCTCCTAGATGAGCATTTCCAGTTGCAGACCCAGAAGATGCTGGATGCAACGGATGAGAATACTAAGGTTATCTGGCTTTGCTCGCCCAACAATCCTACAGGCAATGAGTTGGACAAGAAGGAAATGCAGCGCCTGCTGTTGGAGTTCCGGGGGATTGTGGTAATTGATGAAGCCTATTCGGATTTCTCGGGTCTGCAACCTTTCCGCCATTTTCTGGACCGTTTCCCCAACCTGATTGTGCTGAATACCTTTAGTAAGGCCTGGGGATGTGCCAGTATCAGACTGGGTATGGCTTTTGCAAGTGAGGAGATCATCGGGCTCTTTAATAAAGTGAAATATCCCTACAACATCAACAAGCTGACACAGGACAAAGCGCTGCAGATGATGGACGACTGGATGAAGGTAGATCAGTGGGTAAAACAGATCAAACGAGAACGCGATCATGTGATGCCTGCCCTGAGCGAATTGCCCATTTGCAAGAAGATTCACCCTAGCGATGCCAACTTTGTGCTTGTTGAAGTTGTGGATGCAAATGCTATTTACAACTATCTGATTCATAAGGGTATAGTTGTTCGTAACAGAAGTAGGGTTCAATTGTGCGGCAACTGCTTGCGCATTACCATTGGTACGCAACAGGAGAATAATGAGTTGCTGAGTGCATTACGTCAGTTTAGTTGATGTTCGAGAATCGTGAATTATGAAAAGGGCATTGTTTATAGATCGTGACGGTACCATATTGGTGGAACCTGCTGACGAACAGATTGACAGCTACGAGAAGTTTCAGTTTGTGCCTGGTGTGATTGGTGCGCTGAAGTTCTTGCGTCAGCATACAGATTATGTTTTCGTTATGGTGAGCAATCAGGATGGATTGGGTACCGACAGCTATCCCGAGAAGGATTTCTGGCCGACTCAGAACCTTATGCTTGACATTCTGAAAGGCGAGGGCGTGGAGTTTGATGCCATACATATTGACAGAAGTTTTCCTGCTGATAATCTCCCGACCCGTAAACCCGGTACAGGTATGCTTGAACAATATATGACGGGTGAGTACGACCTGTCGGCCTCGTGGGTGATTGGTGACCGGCAGACGGATGCCAAGTTAGCCAGGAACCTTGGTTGTAAGAGTCTGATCTTAGGCGAAGATACGGACTGGCAGAAAATAACTGAACTGCTCTTTGCAGGAGAGCGTACGGCAGAGGTGGTACGAACAACCAAGGAGACTGATATCACCGTCCGTCTGAACCTTGACGGAAACGGAAAGAGTGATATACAGACTGGCTTGGGCTTCTTTGACCATATGCTGGAGCAGATTGCCAAACATGGTATGATAGACCTTTACATCCGTTGCAATGGTGATTTGCATGTGGATGAACACCATACGATAGAAGATACAGCGTTGGCATTGGGCGAATGCATTCTGAAGGCTTTGGGTGACAAACGTGGTATTGAGCGTTACGGATACTGCCTGCCTATGGATGACTGTCTGTGTCAGGTGGCCCTGGACTTTGGCGGTCGTCCCTGGTTGGTGTGGGATGCTGATTTCAAGAGAGAAAAAGTGGGGGAAATGCCTACGGAGATGTTCCTGCATTTCTTTAAGAGCCTGTCTGACAGTGCCCGTATGAACCTGAATATAAAGGCTGAGGGTGAGAATGAACATCATAAGATTGAGGGTATCTTCAAGGCCTTGGCCCGTAGCTTGCGTATGGCAGTAAGAAGGGATGTGAGTCATTTCTATTTACCCTCAAGCAAAGGGGTGCTGTAGATTTGAGTTTAGAGTTTAGAGTTTAGAGCAGTATTTTAGTTTAGAGTTTAGAGTTGAGGTGCATGAATCAGAGCCAACAATATCCTTCAATATTGCTGCAGAAAGCTGTTACGGAGATTAGCCGTCTCCCAGGCATCGGTTCCAGAACCGCGTTGCGTCTGGCCCTTCACCTGTTAAAGCAGGACGTTATGGAGGTAGATGCTTTGGCAGACAGCATAAAGGAGTTGCGACACAATGTCGGATACTGCAAGGTGTGCCATAATATCAGCGACACAGACATCTGTGAAATCTGTGGTAATGAGTCACGTGACAAGACTACCATCTGCGTGGTGGAGAATGTTCGTGATGTGATGGCTATTGAAGGAACGCTGCAATACAAAGGAGTTTATCATGTATTGGGAGGTATTATCAGTCCTATGGATGGGATTGGCCCTGCTGACCTGCAGATAGATTCGTTGGTGAAGCGTGTAAACGAAGGGGGGATTAATGAGGTGATTCTTGCTCTGAGTCCCACGATGGAGGGCGACACCACAAATTTCTATATTTACAGGAAACTGCAAGATGCAGGTGTGAAGATAACGGTAATTGCCAGAGGCGTAGCACAGAACGATGAATTACAATATACTGATGAGGTGACGTTGGGAAGAGCCTTGGCAGGGAGAGTGCTATTTAAGGGTTAAAGGTTAAGGGTTAAAGGTTAAGGGTTAAAATATGAACAGTAAGAAGATTTTATTTTTTTCATTCATTGTGATTGAGTTGCTGATAGCTTTGCTGTTGGATTTTCTGACAGACAGCAGAGGACCATTGTTAGATGGGGTAGGTGACGCACAGTTCCAATATGTTTTTGGATTGATATGTGCACTCTCGGCTATTGTGTCGGCATTCCTTGCTATCAAAAAGAAGCAAATGAATCCAATTCTAAGAATGGCTATTATAACAAGTGGTGTGAACATGATTCTACTGGATTACTTTTTCTTCTTCGACACGAATCTGCTCTATTTCCTGCCCTTGCTGGCAATAGCATATATGTTCATCTGGCCGGCAACAGAAGACTAAGAAACAGAAAGAAATGAAATTAAGCGTTATCATAGTCAGCTATAATGTTAAGTATCATCTGGAGCAATGCATCAGAAGTGTTCAGAAAGCGTCTGTGGGCATTGATGCTGATATCTGGGTGGTTGATAACGCATCCTCGGACGGAAGCGTAGCTTATCTGCAAGCCATCTTCCCTGATGTTCACTTTATCAGCAACCAGGAGAATGTGGGATTCTCCAGAGCCAATAATCAGGCTATCCGTGAGTCTGCGGGAGAATATGTACTGATACTGAACCCTGATACCATCGTGGCAGAAGATACGTTGACGGGTTGTATAGATTTCCTGGATGCTCATCCCCAAGTCGGGGCAACAGGTGTGAGAATGCTGAATGCTGACGGTACCTTTGCACCTGAGAGCAGAAGAGGTCTGCCTACTCCCTTCACCAGTTTCTGCAAGATGTCGGGGCTATCGGCTCTTTTTCCCAAGAGCAGGACTTTTGGAAGGTATTACATGAAATATCTGAATGAAGATGAGGCTAATCCCATAGAGGTGATTTCCGGTGCCTTTAATATGTTGAGACGTAAAGCATTGGATCAGGTGGGACTGTTAGACGAAGACTTCTTTATGTATGGTGAGGATATTGACCTAAGTTTCCGCCTGCTTTTGGGAGGTTGGCAAAACTACTATCTACCTTATTATATATTGCACTATAAGGGTGAGAGTACGCAAAAGAGCAGTTTCCGTTATGTGCATGTTTTCTATAATGCCATGCTGATTTTCTTCAACAAGCATTTTGGCAAAAGATATGTGCTGATAGGATATCTTATCAGACTGGCTGTTGTCTTCCGTGCGCTGATGGATGTATTAGTAAATGTGGTGATCAGGTTGCTGGACAGAATCCTTCCAGAAGGAAAGAAAAATGAGATATCCTATATGCGTTTCGACTTGCGCAACACCTCTGTTACTGATATGCTTTCTGCCCTCAGGACACAGGAAGTTCCGAAGAAGAGTAAGCGTTCCTTATTGGAAACAGTATCTTATGACGGTACCATGCTGATTCGTCATAACGAGGTAATTCCCTTGCAGGACTGAGATATGCTAAGAGGTAAGAGAATAATGTTACGTGCTGCAGAACCAGAGGACTTGGATCTGATGTATCTGGTTGAGAATGATACAGCCTTGTGGACTGTAGGAAGTTCTAATGTCCCTTATTCGAGGTATGCCTTGCGCCAGTTTATTGAGCAGACGAGCAATGATATAAATACAGACAGGCAAGTACGCTTGGTTATTGCCCAGACGGAGAACCGTAATGCAATAGGTTTTGTCGATCTGCAAAATTATGACCCTAGGCACAGGCGTGCTGAAGTGGGAATAGTCCTTCTTCCGGAGTGGCAGCATCAGGGTTATGCCAACGAAGTGTTAGGCATCTTGGACAGGTACGCCTCGAAGCATTTGTTCATTCATCAGCTATATGCATTGGTCTCTGTTGACAATGTCGTGGCTCAGTCTTTGTTTTCCGGTGCAGGGTATAAAAGAACTGCCACCCTTCCGCATTGGCTTTGCAATGGAGAAGAGTGGCAGGATGCTATGGTATATCAGAAGATTCTTTAGTTGGCGCTGGTAAACTCATCAAGGAATCTGACATCGTTCTCGCTGAACATACGCAAATCCTTTACCTGATATTTCAGATTGGCAATACGTTCTATGCCCATACCAAAGGCATAGCCTGTATAGATACTGCTATCTATGCCGTTCGACTCCAGAACTGCGGGGTCAACCATTCCGCATCCAAGAATCTCGAGCCAGCCTGAACCCTTGCACATAGAACAACCCTTTCCACCACAGATTGTACAGCTGACATCCATTTCTGCTGAAGGTTCTGTAAAGGGGAAGTAACTGGGGCGCAGACGAATCTTGGTGTCTGGTCCGAACAATTCCTGTGCGAATAACAGAAGAACCTGCTTGAGGTCTGTAAAGCTGACGTTTTTGTCGATATACAAGCCTTCTATCTGATGGAAGAAGCAGTGGGCACGGGCGCTAACGGCTTCGTTTCGATAAACACGTCCGGGGCATAAGATACGGATAGGTGGCTGTGTTGTCTCCATGACACGTGACTGTACACTACTTGTGTGGCTACGTAGAATGATGTCAGGATGCGACTCTACAAAGAATGTGTCCTGCATGTCGCGAGCAGGATGGTCATCAGCAAAGTTCAGACTGCTATATACATGCCAGTCGTCTTCTACCTCGGGGCCTTCTGCCAAAGTAAAGCCCAGACGGCTAAAGATATCTACAATCTCGTTCTTTACGATGGTAAGCGGATGGCGTGTACCTAAAGCAATGGGGTAGGGAGTTCTGGTAAGGTCAACAGATGAACCGGCATTCTGTTGTACCTCGGCAGCTTCCTTCAGTTCATTTATCTTGTCCTGAATAGCAGTCTTCAGTACATTCAGCTTCTGTCCGATTTCGCGTTTCATATCTGCGGGAACATTACGGAAATCGTTCATGAGAGCCGTCAGCTCGCCTTTCTTACCAAGATATTTAATTCGCAGAGCTTCTGCCTCATCAGCATTCTTAGCTGCTAATGTGGCAATCTCCGACATCAATTTCTCTATCTTTTCTGTCATATTTTCTTTCCCTTTCTTAAATTTCCATGCAAAGGTACATATTTATTATGGAAAAGTGAACGTAATGTGAAAAAATAAGTGTACTTTTGTGCAATTTTTAGACAAGTGTCTTTAAGATGAACAGAATAGTTAAGGTAATATTACCTTTGGTTGTGGTTGTAACACTCTTTTCATGTAATAATGGAAGGTACTCAGAATCAGTAAAGGATGTCGATTCTATGTCGGTAGATACATCTGTTGTACCCGATACATTAAGTGAAGTTGAAGAAGAAATCGAGGAAGCGGATGAATCTGATAAGTTAGATACTTCGTTTGATGACTTTATGTTTGCTTTTACTCATAGCGACCGACTGCAGAGCAAACGAATTGTATGGCCCCTTTCCTATACCGATGTTGATGGAGATACAAAGAAAATCAATTCTTTTAACTGCGCATCAGAGTTCCGTTTTCTTAAAGAGGATTTCTATACTGTCTTGTATGGAGACAGGAAACAGGTGGAGAACCAGAAGTCTGATATGGAGGATTCGCTGGTCGTTGTAGAGCGTATAGACCTGATTGAGGAAAATCTTCGCTCCTTTGAGTTCCAGTTGATCGCCGGGAAGTGGAAGCTGACATCAGTCCGCGATATTGTGTTCCACGAAAGCGATATATATGATTTTCTTACCTTTTATGCACGATTCAGTTCTGATACCTTATACCAGCAGGCTCATATAGAACAACCTTTGAAGGTTATGGTACTGGACCCGGAAGAAGATGATTCTTATATAGAAGGAACCATCAATGCAGAACAGTGGAGGTCTTTCTGTCCTGATGTTCCTCAGGGTGTCATCTCTAATATCCGTTATGGGGTGCAAAGGTATAGACCCAAGCGGATGATTTTACAGAAGTCAGGTTCTTCTAATGGTATGCAGGAGTTGTTCTTCTTTACAAAGGAGGATAATGAGTGGTATTTGACGAGATACGAGAATTAGTTTACAGTTTACGGTTTACGGTTTATAGTTTACAGTTTACGGTTTACGGTTGAGAGATAGGATGGAAAAGCTAAGGAATTGTTCATTAAAGGAGTATAATACCTTTGGTATTGATGCAACTGCTGATCTTCTGGTGAAGTATAGCAGCGAACAGGAATTGTTGGCTTTCCTGGACGAATACCAAAGAGAGATGAGTCACCAACCACTCTTGCACATTGGTGGTGGCAGTAATCTTCTTTTCCTGTCTGACTTTCCTGGTGTTATCCTTTTCTCTGAGATTAAAGACATTTCTGTTCTGTTTGAGGATGAAGAGACTGTTCAGGTAAGCGTAGGGGCGGGCATCACACACGATGACTTTGTTCTCTATGCCATTCAACATGGTTGGTATGGACTGGAGAACCTTTCCTTGATTCCTGGTCAGGTAGGATCATCGGCTGTTCAAAATATAGGAGCTTACGGTGCAGAGGTCGGCAACCTGATAAATAAGGTATATACAGTATCCTTACAGGATGGTTCTACAAGAGCATGGGACCATGATGAACTCTCTTATTCTTACAGGCACAGTATATTCAAAGACGAGGCTTACAGAGGAAAGTATGCTGTCTGTCATGTGATTTTCCAACTGGAGAAACATTTTACTCCCTGTCTGAATTACGGCGGCCTGATGTCATCTGTGCAGGCTAAACAGATACATCCGGAAAATCTGTCTGCCATGCAGTTACGTGATATTATCATAGAAACCAGGGAGAAGAAACTCCCAGACCCTAAAGTTATAGGGAATGCAGGTAGTTTCTTTATGAACCCCATCGTGGGTGTGGATGTTTTGCATCGTATACAAGAGCAATATCCCAAGGCTCCTTTCTACGAGGTTGATTCCAGGCATGTTAAAGTGCCTGCCGGTTGGCTGATAGAACAATGCGGTTGGAAAGGTAAGTCTTTAGGTCCAGCTGCTGTTCACGACAAGCAGGCGTTGGTGCTTGTAAATAAAGGCGGTGCAACAGGAAAGGATATTCTTTGTTTGTGTAAAGCGGTACAGCAGTCGGTTTTTGAGAGATTCTGTATTCAGCTGTCTCCTGAGGTAAACTTTATTGGCGAGTCATGAAGATAACATTCTTAGGTACGGGAACCAGTTGTGGCATTCCTCAGATGGGATGTCATTGTACCGTATGTACGAGCTCAGACCCCAAGGATAAAAGATTGCGTTGTTCTGCTCTGGTACAAGACGGAAAGACCAATCTGCTGGTTGACTGTGGCCCTGATTTCCGAGAACAGATGTTACGCATTGATTTTTGCGAAAAGTTGGATGCCGTCCTTATCACGCACGAGCATTATGACCATGTGGGTGGTATAGACGATTTGCGTCCATACAGCTACATGCACGATTTGCCAATCTATGCCGATGCCTATTCATGCAAGCATTTGCGTGAACGTTTGCCATATTGTTTCGTTGAGAACAAATATCCTGGTGTTCCTCAGCTTCAACTCCGAGAGATGAAAGAGGGTGATAAGTTAATGTTTGGAGATATCCCGGTAACAGCATTACAGGTTTTACATGGTAAGCTGCCGATTCTTGGTTTTAGAATAGGTGACTTAGGATATATAACAGATATGACCGATATTACTCCGCGTAGCAAGGAGTTATTAAGGGGGATAAAAATGTTGGTGGTAAACGGATTACGACACGAGCCTCATGCAACACATCAGACGGTAGAAGATGCTATAGCCTTTTCCAGAAGTCTGGCACCGGATATTCTTACCTATATCATCCACATGAGTCATCATCTGGGTCTTCATGCTGTTGAAGATGCTATGTTGCCGGAGAATATTCATCTGGCCTATGATGGCTTGGTGTTAGTGTTATAATCACCACTTCTTGATTAGGAAGTTTGGATTGACTCTAAGGTAAATTCCAAAATTGAAATTCAATTCGTTGTGCTTGGGTAACCAAGTCTGGTAAGCTTCAGCCTGTGCACCAATCA
Source organism: uncultured Bacteroidales bacterium (assembly GCA_902791675.1). Taxonomy (GTDB): domain Bacteria; phylum Bacteroidota; class Bacteroidia; order Bacteroidales; family Bacteroidaceae; genus Physcousia. Next base: position 12,387 of record CADAWW010000026.1, on the reverse strand, counting down.
CATAATGCCTGGCTATGACGTAGTGATAGCTGACCCTTGCCGAAATGGTGTTGTTCCCATCGAAACTTGTCTGGTCTATCTGGCTTACCGTATTATATAATGGATTTCCGTAGAGGCTTACAAAGTGTTTGGGCGCATAAAGATAACCTGCGTTTATGCCAAGGTGGTCCCAAAGGTTAAAATTCAGACCGGCATGAACGGCCAGTCCTGTCTTGAAGGGCCATAACTGACCACTCTGCTGGTAGGCTGCCAACATATTGATTTCCGCTCCAAGATGTTTCAAAGCCTTGTAGTTGGCATTCCATTTCATTCCTACGCCTAAGCCGGCATTACTGATTGTCTGGACTTCTTTAGGAGTAATAATCTGTTCTCCGCCTCTGTGCTGAATCACGACCTGAATGGGGGAGAACCAGCTAATCTTGCTCTCGGGCTTGTTGTAGTAAACTGTCCAGTTCATACCAACAGTGAAGGCCTCCTGGTGTGTATCCATCTTGAAGATGTAGCTTTGCCAGTTTAACCATATATCAGCATGCAGATGAGGTCTGTCCCAAAGCAACTGGAATCCCATTTCGGGATCTTGTGAAATATTGAGTTCAGGGTTGAAAAGCGGTTCAATCAGTTGGTGGTTCTGTCCGCCATAGATGTTACCCAGAACAATTGTCAGGTATTTGAATTGAGCCTTAGCCCTGACCCATGGAAGAAGATGGACTCCGGACTGATATTGGTTACCTTTCCATGTACCTATATCATGATAGGCATAGCATGGATATTTGTTTGCTCCGTTAAAGATAAGCGCATGCAGACCAACTTCCAAACCGATCTGTTTGATGGGGTTATAGGTGAGCTTGGGTTGGATCCATAAACCAGGAAGGGAATATCCCTGAGCAAGTTTACCGCTATATTCGTTATCGTGGAAGAAACTCAGGTTATCCACCTCTACTCGTAACGCTTTAACATCGGTAGAGTCGATACGGTATTCTGAGGTGGCCAGATTATCCCACATAATTTGTTGTGCCATCATGTTATGACACGCAATTATTAACAATAATATGACAAGCAGGACTCTCTTCATTATAAATTATAATTTATGAATTCTTAAGTCCCTTATATGCCAGGTATAAAACGACAAAGACTCCCAATGCAATCATCACAATCTTCACCTCATTGCTGTATTCTGCTACTTTTGCATCCAGCTGGTCGTATGGAACCACACTCGCCATATAATATCCAATGGCAGCCAGAATGCTGTTCCATGCTGCAGCACCCAGAGAGGTATATAAGATAAACTTGCTCAGTTTCATCTTTGCCAATCCTGCGGGGATGCTGATGAGTTGTCTTACAGCAGGTACCAACCTGCCTACCAATGTTCCTATTGCACCATGGTCGTTAAAGTATTTTTCTGCCTTTTCAACTTTTGCCTGATCAATAAGGCACATCTTGCCAAGCCGGCTGTTGGCAAACTTATAGACCAGAGGTCGTCCAAGCGTATAGGCTAATCCATAATTGATAAGAGCACCGATAATCGCTCCCAAGGTGGCACAGACAACAATCAGTACAACGTTCATCTCTCCGTTGGTAGCTGCAAGATAGGCTGCCGGTGGTACTACTACTTCGCTGGGGAAGGGAATGAAACTGCTCTCTATGGCCATCAGAAGTGTGATAACCCAGTAATTAAGGTGTTCCAGACACCATGCTATGAAAGGTATACTCTGCATCTTGAATGATTATACAAATTTTTTCCTGAATTCTCTTTTGTTGGTAAAGCGCCACTTTAGCCATGAACGGATATCCCACAATGGAATAAGTGAACAGAAGATGGGGAGCGTAAGGTGAAAACTTTTGATGTTGAATTGTTTGGTAGTTTTGCGGAATGCAATATCTCTGACAAAATATATGATTAGCCAAAGGGCTGCCAGAGTACCTGTGACAAGGTTATTATGAAGCCATAGAAGGCATGATACGACAGTCGATAAAGTGAACAGTATGGGCAAGAGCACTTTTATCGCATACCATGTTCTGTAGAGACACCTGTACTTTGTATGTTTGCGCGTTTCCATAAAAAAGATTTCTTCTTGTGGCCATGTATGAGGAAGAGGATTGTCCTGAAGAAGCATGGCTTTTCTACCGATGGAAACAGCACATTGTTGTCGGGAAATGTTATTGTTGACAAGAAGGGTGGATGCTCCTACCAATAATTTGGTGTCGGAAGCAAATCCGTTATGTCCGAAGAAGTAATCCCTTCGATATGCCAACAGTGTATCATCTGCTCTGTAAGGATGATGCTTCGTGGCAAAGGGAATCCATAGCATTTGTTGCCACAAACGGAAGAACTGACGTTTCTTCATCATCCAACTGTTACACTGGGCATATCGGGTGAATCCTATTATGGCATGCTTGCCCTGTGTATCAGTATTCATGAAATTGGCAAGCCATCCTTCTGTTTCCGGGCAGCAATCTGCTTGGGTAAAGACTACCCATTCGGTACAGGCTGTTTTCATACCTAATGTCATAGCCAGTCGTTGCATGCTGATGTCTCTGGCTGAGACAGGGATGGATGTATGAGTGAGATGAGGGTATTTCCCCTCCAGTTCCTCCAAGAGTTTCAGCGTATCGTCGGAACTGTGTATATCAACGACAATAACCTGATATTCAGATGGGTAATGCTGCTCAAGGAATAAGGGAAGATGTCTGCGTAGTTTCTCGGCCTCTTCTTGGGCTACAATAACAACAGCAACACTTGGGAGTATTGTGTATGGAATGCCTTTTGAGCTCTGCTTGCGACTAATCTTTCCCAAGCAGGCATAGTGAAGCATAAGCATTATGGAGAGTATCCACAAAACGAAGTTAATACCTAATACTATAACTGTTGTTTCTAACATCATCTATTATAAATCCTCTGTAGTATAACCTAGGGGAAGACTTCTGCAGTTATATTGGCTGGCCATAATCTCGCCGTATGCACCGGCAGAACGCAGTGCCAGCAAATCTCCCCGTTTTGTGGCGTTCATGCTATAATCCTTAATAAAAACATCGCTACTCTCGCAGATCGGACCAACAACATCATATACCTCTTCCTGGGCGTTACTGGTAAGGTTATCTATCTTGTGATATGCATCATAGAGAGCAGGGCGAATAAGGTCGGTCATACCAGCATCCACAATAGCAAATTGCTTTGTCGCGGTCTTCTTTACATACAGGCATTTTGTGATAAGAGAACCGCATTGCCCCACAACAGCACGTCCTAACTCAAAATGCAGGTGCTGACCACGGCGTAATTTCAGATGCTTGGCATAGGTATCGAAGTATGCTTTGAAATCGGGAATAGGCTGACCGTCAGGGTCTTCATAGGAAATGCCTAGTCCGCCTCCTACATTAATATTCTTAACATTATGGATGCCATTCTGTTCCAGACGGTCCTGAAGTTCGTTGATTCTGTTCGAGAGTGCCACAAAGTTGTCCATCTCCATGATTTGACTACCAATGTGGAAGTGAAGGCCCACGAACTCCACATTCTTCAACTCGTTGGCCAGCGCTATCACCATTTCCATATCCTCCATTGCAATGCCGAATTTATTCTCGGCCAGCCCTGTGGTGATATTGGCATGGGTGTCAGCCCCTACGTTAGGATTTATGCGAAAGCTCACCTTTGCCACTTTCTTCATTCTGGCGGCTATTTCATTGATGACTTCCAGTTCAGGAATGCTTTCCACATTGAAGTACTGAATGCCAGCCTTCAGCCCCAGTTCTATCTCCCAATCGCTTTTTCCCACACCCGCGAAAACAATTTCGGATGCAGGGAATCCGGCATCCAGACAAGCCTGGATTTCACCACCACTTACGCAGTCGGCTCCAAAGCCAGCCTTTGTTATGTGGCTCAACACCTTGGTGTTTGTGCATGCCTTAACGGCATAATGCAGGTGATACCCCTCGTGTCTTCCGGTTTCCTCCTTAATGGCATGCAAAGTCTTGTCAAGCAGTTCCGTATCGTAATAGTAGAACGGCGTTCTAACAGAACGGAACTTCTCTACAAGGGCGGTGTTATCCTTTAATAAATTTTTCATTAGAATTTGTATGGTTCTTTATCTGTTGAAGAGAGTCTTGTTTAATGCCTGCAGTGTTTGCTTCTTATCTTCAGTCTTAACCAGGAAGGAAATATTATGGTTAGAACCTCCATAGCTTATCATACGTACAGGAATTTCTTTCAGTGCCTCACAGGCTATCGTCTCGAACCCGACATTGTCGGAATCCAAGTCACCGACCACGCAAACAATCGTCATGTTATAATCCACGTTAACGGTTCCGTATTTCTTGAGGTCGTCAAGGATATCTGCCAGATGGGTTGAATTATCGATGGTTACAGACACGCCCACCTCGCTGGTACAAATCATATCAACACTGGTCTTATATGTCTCGAAGATCTCGAATACTTTCCTAAGGAATCCGTAAGCCAAAAGCATTCGGCTGCTGGTTATCTGGATGCAGATATTATTGTCACGTGCAGCCACAGCCTTTATCTTGCCTTTCTGGAACTCATTGTTGATGATAGTACCAGGAGCCTCAGGAGCCATTGTGTTCAGCAGGCGAACGGGAACACCGGCAAATTTAGCAGGCTGGATACATGTCGGGTGCAGGATCTTGGCACCAAAATATGCCAACTCGGCAGCTTCCTCAAAGTGCAGCTGACGTACAGGCTCTGTATTATCAACAATACGTGGATCGTTGTTGTGCATACCGTCAATGTCAGTCCAGATTTGTATTTCCTCAGCCTGAATGGCAGCTCCCAACAGACAGGCAGTATAGTCTGAACCGCCTCTGAGCAGGTTGTCTATCTCGCCATAGGCATTGCGACAGATGAAGCCCTGAGTGATGTAAATCTCATATCCGTCATTCTCCTTCAGCGCAGCATTGCTCTTCTCCTTTATATATAGGAAGTCGGGCTCAGCATTCTTGTCGGTTCTAACGATATCCAGAGCATTCAGGAGGATAGCTTTCACACCGCATTCCTTCAGGTAATTGGTAACCATATTGGTACTGATGACTTCACCCTGAGCCAGGATTACCTTTTCTTCGAAAGAAGTGAAGTGGACCTTGGTAAAGGAACGCAGATAGTTGAATTCATCACGGATGAAGGTTGCTGTCTGTTGTTTAAACTCGTCGGTTTTGTAGAGCTCCTGTGTATGCTGAAGGTATTTTTCTTCCAACCGGTTGATGAGCGTGTTGGCACCTTCGGGGTTTTTCTTATAGAGATATTCTGATATTTCAACCAATGTATTTGTCGTGCCTGACATGGCAGATAATACGACTAGTTTTGCTTCTCCATCAGCCGTAATAAGTTTGGAAACTTCTTGCATTCTTTGCGGGGTACCTACGGATGTACCGCCAAATTTCAGTACTTTCATTTTGTATATGGTCTGTTATTTTATAAGTTCATTGTTCTGGCATTTATAAACTGTGCCGGGGAAGTAATCGATCCACTGCCAATTATGGGTACTCATGATGATAGCTGTATTTTTCTGTCTGCGAATCTCGTCAAGAAGTGCAAGGATAAGTTCACCGTTCTCTGCGTCGAGATTCCCTGTGGGCTCGTCTGCTAATATGACTTTAGGATTATTCAGCAAAGCGCGGGCAATGCAGATCCGCTGTTGTTCACCACCGCTGAGTTCGAAGATAAAATTGTCGATTTTATCCTCTAATCTTACTAATTTGAGCACTTCCTGAATTTTTTCTTCCCTTTCTGCTTTTTTTTTCCAACCAGTGGCTTTCAGCACAAAGTTCAGGTTCTCGAAAACAGTACGGTCTGTTAGGAGTTGGAAGTCCTGAAAGACAATACCCATCTCCCTACGCAGGGCCGGTTGTTGTGAGGTCTTGAACTTAAGCATGTTATAGCCAAGCACATTGGCCTCCTCTCCTTGACAAGGAACCTCGGCATAGAAGGTTTTCAGAAGCGATGATTTCCCGCTTCCCACCTGACCTACCAGATAAACCATCTCACCCTCCTCAACGGTTATGTTTACATTCCTGAGGACTTGGTAGTCGCCTTGGTAGATGTTGATGTTCTTGTAGCTTAATATCATTTTTTTGTTTACCGTTTACCGTTTACTGTTTACCGTGGCGGCAGCAAATTGCCACTTCGTTGACTTTCCCCTTTGGGCCGTCGAGCTAAACCTTCTCGCATTCTGCTCGCGACCCCTTCGGCGTTCTTCACTCTTCAACCTTCACTCTCAATGCTTCTTCCACCCTGGATTATGGCGTTCTGCCAGTTCTGCAGCCATATCCTCTATGCGCAATCCTTTGCTGGTGAGTAAGACTATCAGGTGATACAGCATATCTGAACCCTCGTAGATAAGGCGGTCGTTGGTGCCGTTGGTAGCTTCGATAACCAGTTCCAGAGCTTCTTCGCCCACCTTCTGCGCCATACGGTTCAATCCGTCCTTGAAAAGACTCGTTGTGTAACTGCCTTCAGGCATTTCCTTGTAGCGTGTTTCTATGAAATCGTTTAGTTCTGAGAGGAAGAGTAGGGGATTCTTCTCGTTCTTCTCGCCCCAGCAGGTATCTGTTCCGGTATGGCAAGTAGGACCGTCAGGATGAACGGTTATGAGAAGTGTGTCCTGGTCACAGTCGTTTTTAATATCCACGACATGCAGATAGTTACCGCTTGTCTCACCCTTTGTCCACAGACATTTTCTGGAACGGCTATAGAAAGTCACCAGTCCTGATTCCTCTGTCTTGTCGAAAGCCTCTTGGTTCATGTAGCCAAGCATCAGCACATTCTTTGTGGTTGCATCCTGAATGATGGCAGGTACCAATCCGTCACATTTCTGAAAGTCAATCTTCATAATCTTACGTTTATCTTTTCTGCTCTTAAATATTCTTTTAACTCAGGGATTCCTATTTCGCCAAAGTGGAACACGCTGGCTGCGAGTGCAGCGTCTGCATGACCTATGGCAAATGCATCGCGGAAGTGTTCCATACACCCTGCACCACCGCTGGCAATCACGGGAATAGAAAGTTCATCTGCCAGTCGGGCTAAGGCATCGTTAGCAAAGCCAGCCTTTACCCCGTCATGATTCATGCTGGTAAACAGAATCTCACCGGCTCCTCTCTGGTTAGCCTCCTTAGCCCAATCAAAAAGGTTACGTTCTGTAGGGATACGTCCACCATTCAGATAGCACGTCCATCCGTTTTCGTCTAAACGTGCATCTATGGCAACCACGCAAACCTGACTGCCGAAATTGTATGCAATCTCGTCTATGAGGTTAGGATTGCGGATAGCAGCGCTGTTGATGCTTACCTTATCCGCCCCAGCCGAAAGCATCTTCTCAACATCATGCAACTCGCTGATACCTCCTCCTACGGTGAAGGGTATACTTATCTCAGCGGCAACACGTTGCACCATATCAGTAAAAGTCTTTCTGCCTTCGTGGCTGGCAGTAATATCCAGAAATACCAATTCGTCAGCTCCCTGTTCGCTATAGGCACGACCTAATTCAACAGGGTCGCCAGCCTGCCTCAGGTTCACAAAGTTTGTTCCCTTTACAGTCTGTCCGTCCTTAACGTCTAGGCAAGGTATGATTCGTTTAGCTAACATCTATTTTAGTTCACATTCGTTATTCAAAATCAGACGAGCATCTTCTTGCTTAACTCTTTCAGGTCGATACGACCCTCGTAAATGGCTTTGCCGAATACTACGGCGGGGATGCCCGCTTCTTGGAGTGCCTCTATGTCCTGAATACTGCTAACGCCTCCGCTGGCTATAAGATGGCAGGTAGGGTGGGCTTTCATCACCTGTTTGTACAGGTCTATGGCAGGCCCTTGCAGCATACCGTCTTTGCTTATCTCTGTGCAGAGGATATTTCGTGTGCCGGCTTGCATATATTTGGTAAGGAACTCCGTCAGTTCTAAGTCGCTGTCCTCCAACCATCCATTTATGCTCACCTTGCCTTTACGCACATCGGCACCCAGAATTAGGCGGCCGGTTCCGTATTTCTGCAGCCACTCCAGATATAACTCGGGATTCGTTACAGCTATGCTGCCTACTGTTACCAAAGTAGCACCAGCCTCGTATGCCTTCTTCAGGTCCTCTTCCGTCTTGACGCCTCCTCCAAAGTCTACGGTCAGTTGGGTTGTTCTGGTGATGGCTCTCAGTGTAGCATCATTCACCACATGCTTATTTTTAGCTCCATCCAAGTCCACTACATGCAGACGCTTGAATCCCAGTTGTTCAAACTCTTGTGCCATGCTTACCGGGTCACCATACTCCTTCTTGGTAGCATAGTCACCCTTCGTCAGTCGTACACATTTGCCTTCTATAATGTCTATGGCCGGAATCAGTTCTATCATAGTTCCAGAAAGTTCTTAATGATACGTTCTCCTACACTTCCGCTCTTTTCCGGATGGAACTGAGTGGCATAGAAATTATCCTTGTGCAGGGCTGCACTGAAGGGTATTATGTATTGAGTCGTTGCTATGGTGTTTTCGCAGACGGGAACATAGTAGCTGTGTACGAAATAAACAAACTCACCCTCACCGAATCCCTTGAAGAGCTCCGATGTCGGACCTTCCAGTTGGTTCCAACCCATGTGAGGAACCTTGTCTTCGTGGCGTTGTGGCTTAAAACGTAACACATCAGCATCAAAGATACCCAAGCATTCCGTATCACCCTCTTCGCTATGACGGCACATTAACTGCTGACCGATACAGATACCAAGGATGGGGTTCTTAAGTTCAGTGATTACTTTGTCTAAACCGTGTTCCCTTAGGTAGCGCATAGCATTGCTGGCTTCTCCCTGTCCGGGAAACAGTACTTTGTCTGCTTTCTGCAGCTCCTCAGGATTATCGGTAAGAATGGGATTTACTCCAAGCCTCTGAAGGGCATGGATAACTGAATATATGTACATTCATCTTTTTACACTTTTCGGCTTGCAAAGGTACGAATAAGTGAGCGGAATACAAAAGAAAAGCTTGTTTTTCTTTTTATTCCCGAACGAAAGTACTTTCGAGGTTATTTTCAAAGGTACGAATAAGTGAGCGGAATACAAAAGAAAAGCTTGTTTTTCTTTTTATTCCCGAACGAAAGTACTTTCGAGGTTATCTTCAAAGGTACGAATAAAAGCCCGCACATCCTTTGGGGAATGAGCGGGCTTTATTTATTCCTTTCTCCTTTAAGGGAGTAGTGGATGAGCTTTTATTTTACAAGAACCTTTTTGCCATTTACAATATTGATACCCTTCTGCAACTTGCTGATACGTTGACCAGCCAAGTTGAAGATAGAGTTTTCAATGTTCAATATTGAATGTTCAATAGTTGAAATGCCATCGGGATCCATGTTAACATATGCATTATCTACAAAGTAGACTTGCTGATGGTCTGGTAAGAGAACGGGGTAAGCATCACTGCCAAGTGTCTGGTACCAGTTGATTACACTTTGATCGCCATTCAGCTTGTAGCATATCTCACCGCTTGCTAACTGGGCATCATTTACCAGCGTAGCCTCTTGGGGATTGGCTTTCTGACCGCTTGAAGAACCATTAATGTAGTCACCCTTGTAGTAGCTGTTATAGATTTTAGAGTTTGAACCATTGAGCGCACCGAAGAACTGAGCGTATCTTGCAGATTCTACAGTACCGATGGACAGACAGTTCTTGATGGTCACAAGGGAAGAATTTGTGTAACCCACCATACCGCCGAAAGTACAGTTACCGGGAACTGCTACGGTATTGATAAGTTTACCGTCGAACAGGCAGTCTATAATATCACAGACAGCATTTGTGGAGTTGTTGGTGTAACCCACAATACCGCCATAGTTACCTCCATTGCCGTCATCGTAGCCATCCAATGTACCGGAGTAGGTACATTTTTCAATGCGTATTGTACCGTCATTTGCTGTACCCAAAATACCACCGGTTCTACCACCTGTAAAACTGCTCATAATGTTTACATCGCTGTGGATGTTACGAATGGTCACGTTCTTATCACGTGCAAATCCGGCAACACTGCCAGCGCATTGGAAGTCAGAGGCAATGTCACCTCCGATGCTGAAGTTTTCGATGAGAGCATTGTCAGAGAGTACGCCGAAGAGACCGAAGAAGTTCCGGTCTGCGGTTGCCTTGAAATTCTTGATGGTGTGCCCTTGTCCGTTGAAGTGTCCCTTGTATGCAATACCGGAGGTTGCCCAGTTTCCGATAGCAGACCATACAAATTCCTCGCCGAGGTCAGCGATGTCAATGTCTTTCATGAGGACAGCATCGGCATTGAGAGAACCATTGTTTACAATCATGGAGAAGATAGCCAGATCGGCAGCTGTCTCCAACTGATATACACCGTCTACAGACTTTAACATAACATCACTGTTGTTCAGTTCCTCGGCAATGGCAAGTGCCTCTTCTGCCGTTATATCTCCAATTGTATAGTTGTCTAGGGCAGCGCTAAGCTTTATTGACCATTCTTCGTAAACTGCGTCAGCAATAAGACCCTTTTCAACGAGTGCATAAAGATTGTCCTGCAGTTTAATGACAGCATCGAGCATTGAGATGTATGCCATTCGACAAGCGTGTGTCTGGTTAAAGAGATCAGAGAAAGTCTCTATGAGTTTCATCTTTTCTGCACCGCTTTCAGCCTTATCCGCATCACCAATAGCCTCAGCAAGTTTTTCTTTCAGTTCTTGAGAGATATTAGGATGCTTGGCAAATTCTTCGGTGAAGCTACTGGACTCGAAATTCAGGATTACCTGAGCGCGAGCCACAAAACCTTCAAGCACCTCAGCAAGTTTCTCGTTGGCTTCGTCAGCAGTACCCAGATAATAGATATGCAGGTTGCCGAATGGCAGCCAGTCACTTCCTAAGCCTGTTCCCGGGTTGCGTACGCCTACTGTCAGCGTGCCATCGGTTACTTCTGTAGCGCAGAAGTTCTGGTAACGACCTGCGCTGAAGGCAACAGAGCAGCCTTCTCTTACATTGGGAACCCAACCTATGATGTCTTCACTCTCATACTTTTTGTCGCTGCTTTCGCCCAAGCAATTCACGCCTTCTACGGCATCATTTTCGTCGATAACATCTTCGCCTGGTGACATAACGTAGTTACAGGTGTTGTTCAGGTAAAGCTGACCGGCATAGAATGTGCTGTAGATATCACCTCCGGTGCGGAACAAACTGTTGGCTGTTACCATATAGATACCGTTTGGCAGTTCGCTCAGCGTCTGATAGGCGTTGAAAGTTTTGTTGTTGAATCCCTCTGGGATGTGCATGATTTCGGGCTTGCCGCCAACAGTAGCTGTTCCTCCATCAAATTCCGTTGTCCATCCTTCATAATCATTAGCAAAGTTGGAATTCGTCAACAGACGGGTGATCTCTGTGCCGGGAGTACTACCACCAGCGATAGCATTCTCCAGCATCTGGTTTACGAAAGCTATCTCAGCAGCAAGAGCCTTGTCGTCCAGATTATGGTTGTCCAGAATATGGGATTTTGTACCGTTGGGATAGTTAGCATCCGGTTCTAAGGCTTCCTGAAGATAATCCAACAGGAAGTCAGTATACTCGCCTTCGATTCCATAATCTTCGATGTACTTGGCAGCATCGTCACAAGCCTTTGAATAGGCAGCATAGTTCTCGGCTGATGTCTCGATACTCTTCTTAAGCTCAAGACTTGACTTATATGCTTCAAAGAACTTGTCAAGGGTTTCTATGTTAGCCCAAGACTTGATTACTTCCTCATATTCATCGAGCAAAGCCTGATATGCTACGACTTCGTTGATGAAATCTTCCTCTTTCGTACTGAGGTCATCAATCAACTCAGATAACATCTCATCGGTCAGACACTTGTAGTCTCCGCTGCCAAACTTATAGACAATATTTTCGTTACCATGAGGAACTGGATATTCCTGCTCATCGATATTCGCTAACCTTCTCAGCCTCCAGGGTAATGGTGCTGGCAGAACCGTTCACCATCTCACCCGTATAGTAGCAGTTCGTCATCGTGCTCTTGTTGCTCTTCACTGCACCGAAGAACTGACCGCTGACAGGCGAATTCACTTCACCGATGGACAGTGAACTGTTGATGTGCGTAACGCCACCGCTTACGTAGCCCACCATACCGCCGAAGGTACAGTTGCCGGGAGCCTCTGCACTGTTCACCAGCGTACCGTCAAACAGACAGTTGTTAATCTCTGCTATTGAATTGGCGTTACTGTTCACGTAACCCACCATACCGCCGTAGTTACCGCCGCCGCCGTTATCGTTGGCATCCAGTGTACCTGAGTAGGTACAGTTCTCGATTAGTGTTACGTCTTCAGTCGTCTGTACAGTGCCCAGGATACCACCCTGGCGGCCGCCAACACTTGTGTTCTTAATGTTCACATTGCAGCGCAGGTTACGGAATACCACGCGTGCATCG
>CADAWW010000025.1 GCA_902791675.1 uncultured Bacteroidales bacterium | reverse complement strand
AACTGCCTGAACAGTTCCATGACGCTCTTCGCCGTGTGTCTTTGCTTTTCCATGACTCAATAACGAAATAATCGGTCTATTATTGTACTACAGCCAATCGTTAATAAATTCTTTACTTATATAATAAAGGAACTTTACGGCGCCTATAATGTATCGTCGCCACATTCTTCTCGGTTCCATAATCAGTCGGTGGAGCCATTCCAAGGAATTTCTTTGCCACCAAAGCGGAGCCCGCTTTACGGTTCCAGCATAGAAGTCGAACACGGCACCGACAGTTCCGCAATGGCAGTGGATATTTAGTTCGTCCCAATGTTGATATGTCCATTTCTCCTGTTTGGGAGCTGTCATGCCTATCCAGAGCAGGTCTGGGGCAGCATCATTAATGGCTTGTATCATCGTCTGGTTGTCCTCATCCGAGAACTCTGGTTTAAAAGGTGGCGAATACGTTATAATGTCCAGATGCGGATAATCGACAGCCGCCCGTTCCCGAATCAAGGCCAGCACTTCTTCACTTGAACCGAGAAACATCACCCGCAGTTTGTCATTTGTCATTTTACCTTTATCATTTAGCCTTTCCATTTCAAAGATGAAAAGGTCCCATCCTGCAATGCGTTCTTTGGGCTGTGACTTCGCCTTCAGCAAGTGGCATGCTTTAATGATGCTTGCCCCATCGGGAATCAGATAATCCCCGTTTCTCAAGGCCATAGCAAACGCATCATCTTTCTGTGCCACATTATAGGAATGGGCATTAATGGTATTGATCAGCACTTTCCCCTCAGGAATAAGTGCCAACTGCTCCTTAGATTCTACGATGTCCAGTTCTTGAAGTCTCAGCATCCTTATAGAAATGTTACATATCCTCCATACTCAGTCCCTTGTGGTGGATGTCGTACTTCTTCCACTCGTGCGTGGCCTGCAGCATCACCTCAGCCCGCTGTTTCAGCACACCCATGCTGATTTCATCCGCCTGACGCTTAATCTCGTAGAACGTTACGCTATCCGAAAGCTCGTCTTCGGCTATCATGTCTATCTCGTTCTCGCCCTTGCGGTCCCACCAACGGCCAATACGTGTAAACTCACCCGACTCCATGGCCACACGATGGAAATACCGCTCCAGCATCAGTCCGCTGAATGTGCTGTAGTCGCGCCCGATGATCTCCTGCAGCTTGGCATAGTTCTCAATCTCTATGATATAGCTATACTTAAAGATGAAGCGGAACCAGAAGCTGTAAAACACGTCGTCCAACTCGTAGCGCACATTCTTGTTGGCGCTCTTCTCAAACAGGGGCTGCCGCTTGCTAATCAACTCATAATCCTCGGCCAGGTTGGTCAGATATCCACCCACCTCCTTGCCTATCACATCCTCTATCTCGCTACGAGTGTTCTTGCCCCTGGCAATGCACGACAAGATGGAGAAATAGATGCCGTAGTCCTTGCCAAACTCCTCTATCAGGTTGTTTTTGCCCTCGTTCAGGAATGTAGAGTTGGGGCTCACGATGTGCCTTATCATGGCATCCTTGTCCAGCGCACCACCATCCACCAACTGTCCCACGTATTTAGCAACACCACCCGTAAATGTGAACATGGCCAGGAGATCCTCCTTTGTGTATCCGGGCTTCGCATCCGCCATAATCTGCTTCAGCACCGAAGGCTTGAAAGGCTTCACCCTCAGTTCTGCTGTTTGTCGTCCATATAGAGGTTCCTTCTTCTGCTTGAAAATCTTTTGCATCAGCGAGTAGATGCTGCCGCACACCACCAGGTTCATCTTCGATGTCTTCTCATACTCGTCCCAGATGTCCTGCATCTCGCTGTAAACGGCCTTGTTCACTCTGAAGAAATCCTGAAACTCGTCTATCACCAGCGTAAAGCTCCGGGTTTGCGACAGTTTCATCAGGTAGCGGAATATCTCGCTGAAGTGCCTGCTACTGCCCAGTGTAGGAATGCCCAACTTCTCGCTGACCTCCTCCAGATACACCTCGCAGAGGTCCGATTCCGCCTTTCTGGCCACAAAGAAATACACGAAGGGTCCATCCTTGTAAGCCTCCCTGATCAGCGTTGTCTTGCCGATACGCCTCCTACCGGTTACCACCGTAAAGCGGGCCACCCGTTCAGCCGTGTCCCGAGTCTCTCTCAGAAATGCTATTTCTTGTTCCCTGTCGTAGAATCTCATTGTATAAACCTTTGAATTATTGTATCTTAATTACCGAAATCACCATTTCCGAAACAGTTATTTCGATACAAAATTACAATATTTCTTTTTATTCTCCAAATCTTTCAATCATTATTTCTTGAAGCGCATATCAATGGACGTATGTTCATAGCGTCACGAACCTATGTTCTCAGGGGGAGGGAACCTATGTTCATCGGGCCACGAACATATGTTCATAAAAAACGCGAGTTCCAAGGCTCAAGTTAGAATCGCTTTTCTAAGCGTTCATTCTCGCTTTAGCCATACTCGTGCCATACTGTTTGAGTATGGCTAGAGTATGCTTAGAGTATGGCTAGAAGCAGCTTAGAGTATGGCTAGAGTATGGGTAAAGCCTCATTTTTGTGTCACGAAGTCATGATTCTCTTGTCGTATGACACAAACTGAAAAGAGTATTGTATTCCTCTTTCAATCTGTTATAGACAATATCCTCTGTATAGTTACTTTGTATGCGGTGATAGGCTCTTTCTGATTGTTCCTGAATCTTTCCGCTATCTACAACATTTGCAATAATATCGTCAAAGGCTTTTGCCGAAAGCTGCTTAACTATTAACATATCGTCACCAACAATTGCTCGGTTAAAGCCTATATCTGTAGCTACTGGAATTAGTCCCCATGCCATTCCTTCGGTGAGGGCATTGCTATGTCCTTCTCGTGGTTCAGAGGTCGGAAAGATATAAAAGTGCTTGTCGGCAAGATGTTCTTTCAGCCTGTCATGACTGCAGGCAGGATGCATCGTTATCCGGTTGGTAAATTCCGAGGCACTTATACGCCTTTTTATCTTCTCTGCGTATGTGGGTTCTGTACAGTTTCCTACTATGTCAAGATAGATGTTACTGTATTTTGCAGCCAATAGATTGAAGGCATCAACAACGACATCCACATTCTTTCGCTTAGCCACACGCCCGAAATAAAGCAGATTGATGCGGTTGGTTGGCTTACTAGGATATTCTTTGGGGCAGAAATCGCGCATGACGCAATTAGGATAGTAAAAGAAATGTTTACCCTGGTCGATGCTGTCTATGAGAGATTTGTTTTCCTGCCCCTGGCTGAAGATGTAATCCGCTTGTCTGATGGTAGCAGCAAACCAATGTCTATAACGTTCAGAATCGTTTTGGTAATGAAAGACTGCGCCCCCACCTCGCATCTCATAAACCGTCTGATAGCCCAACAAGTGAGAAATACCGACCAAAATACGCTCAAAGTAGATGGTGCTGCCATAAAATCCAACAATATGAACCAAACTGTTCTTGCGTCTGCCAAATAACAAGACAAGAAACAATTTGATTACATTCCATATCATCAGACTAGAAATAACAATTGCATCCGTCCACGTATGCTTGTACACCCGACTGTATTTCTCAATCAAGTGTACATCATATCCAGCCTGTCTCATCATCCCAAGTGTGCGGCGATTGCCAATCTCACCGCCACCGTATGGCTGACAGCTCCAGTTCCCAAAGTTGGCAAAGAAATAGATACGTGGAGTCACCGGTTGGGGATTATAATAGATTTTAGTCGGCGAAACAGGTTAATAGTTACCAAAGAGAATCCTATGGCAATAAGCGTATAGCAAATGAATAGTAGTATATTACCTCGCATTTGATATGTGTACATACCTTTGGGATCACCTTGTTGATAAACCCCCAAAATTTCCATCAAACTATTACAGATGAAAAAGCCAACAATATGAAGCGCCATAATATATAATGACTCTCTACCTATCAATGCCAACAGTTTGCCCACCCAGGTCGAAACGATCCGTTTTGCAATATAACCCCATATATACAACAAAGTGCCTCCTCCAACACACAACTGCAGTATATCCTGGTATTTGTTTCTTGCCATCGTGATATGTTCCTTTTGAAGGAAGACCACAGAAACAAATATCAAGCAACTGATTATGAAATAGAAGGTGTTATCGAAAGTCCATTGGTAATCCTGATAAATCTTCTTTCCAAGATAAATTAGTGCCATCGCTGTTATAGAAACATTTACTCGGTTAATGGTTAGACCAATAATCTGTGTTAAAACACAACTGGCAATCAAACCTGTAAGCAAGATAATGATAAGTATCTTTTCTCTCTGTTTTTCATCATCAACAAACTTCTTTGTCGTCCAAGCCAATAAACTTAGTCCCGTCATCGCATAAAGCAATGTATAGAGAAACCACATTGCACCCATTGCAAGTTCACCACTTCCTGCACAACAAAGAGCCTTCAATACACCAAGTGCGAAATCTTTCACATCGTAATAGTGAAAAGGCTGTCCGTTGCCAGGGTGGATTTCGCCAAGAGGATACCAGCCAATGTCAACAAATACATTATGTAGCAAGACCGCACAGACATAGATAACTGTTGCTGGAATATAAAGAGTTTTCAATTTAGGTTGCAGAAAGCTTTTAGGATTCACCATGCGCTCACTTTTAATAAAAAAGCCGGCAACGATAAAGAATATAACGACATCCATTCCACCACCGATAAGTGAATAAAACATCTGCGGGAACAATCCAGACGATGAGTGGAACACGACAATGAGCAACATTGCCCATCCCTTGATGATATCTACATATTCTTGTCGTTTTTCTTGATGCGCCATCATACGTCTTGGCATATTATCATTAAGTTTTTGTGCATTCAGAACACAATCTTCATTCTTTGTATTTCAGTATTTTAGCTGGGACTCCTCCAACTACGCAATTGTCTGGAATATCTTTGTTAACTACAGCTCCCGCACCTATAGTAACATTGCTTCCTATAGTTACTGGCCCTAATATGGTGACGCCTGTACTTATATAGCAATTATCACCAATATATACATCCGCTTTTAATCCTGGCTCTTTTCTGCCGATGAGGACATTGGGAAGAATTGTACAGTTCTTTCCTATATGGGAGAATACGCCAATTCTTCTAAAACCAGGATGAACTATGCTTAAGCCTTCGTCTATGGTATTTGGGAAGAGAATAATTCCTGTTTTTACCCTTAAACGGCGAAAATTCCACAAATACCATGCATAAGGCATGATATTGAAAATATTTCTTTTCTGGTTCTTGTAGAACTCGTATTTTCTTAGGCATTTTACCAATAGGTTGGGGAGGTAATCGTCTGACCGAAACATCCATTTAATAAACATATTTTGGTGCTCCATCAATGCGTCTTCTGTATCCATAAAACGCTTCAAGTCTTGTCTCGTTTGTATCATAACTTTGATGCGAATGCCTGTAAATAGAGTTCAGCACAATGTTTCATAGAGTAATTGTCCTGGAAATAATTGACAAGTCCTTCTCGACTGAAACTGTCACAAGTATCCAATGCTGTAATGATGGTATTGTAAAAATCCTCATCATCCATACTTGGTGACACATATCCCATGCTTCTGTCCTTAATAACATCAAGAACCCCTCCGGCAGGAGTACTTATTGGGATGATGCCTGCCGACAGTGCTTCTAATAGAGAGATAGGAAGCCCCTCATGTAATGACGAGAGGATGAAAAAATCACTATTAAGAAGGTAATCATAGACATTGTCCTTGACTCCAAGCCAATGAATATTTGGTGTAGCCTCTTCAAGTAAATGTCGGTTCTCCGAAGAATCATAATTGGCACCTATGACAAGAAGGACACAATCCCTGTTTTCCTTATATAATCTTGAAAAAGACCTGAACAAGAGTACCTCGTTTTTAACTTTAGTGCATCTTGCCACATGAACAAATATTCTAGTTTCTCTATTGCTGCGATAGCCATTAACTTCTTTTTCAACAAGTTTTATGTTGGGCGACGGTTGCATCTGTGAACGTCCGTTGTCTATTCGTATGGCATTGTTGATATGATACAACTTGACGTAGGACTGTTGACAAATATTCGATATGGTAATTGCCTGTATTCTTTTTCGGTAAAAGTATTTGTAAACAGGGGTCAGCCATTTGCTAAACTGTCTCTTGTCTGCAAGACTATGTATGGTATGGAAGTATTTGGTCCTATGATAAAAAAGTGATGGGATCCATATATTCAATGCGTCCGTATGAGCGTGAACAATGTCTGGCTTAACATCGCTGATGGTCTTCAACAGGCGATAGAACCCTCTTACATCATTCCCACTCTTGCATTTCAGATTGATGTATTTTACAGACTTCAGCAATTCACTCTTATAATATGATTTACCAGGGATGGTGTCATCTACTATGGTACACAGAATTACTTCATTGGTCTTTGACAATTCATTACAAAGATCTATGACAAGCCGTTCTGCACCAGCCCATGCTGTACTATAGTGAACTTCAAGTATTTTCATATAATTCTTCCATTGAAATTTTTCGCACCCAACAAGAAGATGCTCTTGCTGTCCTTTAGTTTCTCCTGCGAATTATCATAAATAAACATCAATATGTGACTAATTACATTTTTCGTTTTTTACATTTTTCTGTAGCATTTCAGATAATCATGGGCGATAGGCTCCCAACTCATGTCTTTCATCCATTCCTCCTGGATGTTCTTCCGCATTGTGTTACGTTTTTCCTCGTCAGCATGTAAACACATGATTCCGTTTGCCAAGTCGTTTGTGTCACAGGGCCTAACGACTATTCCCGTCTTGTTGTGCGCGACAGCATCTGCAAGCGCACCGACATCAGTAACCACCATCGGCACTCCTAACGTAAAGGCGGTCTGGATGACCCCGCTTTGCGTAGCGTCCTTGTATGGACAAACTCCAAATTCACAAGCCCGAAGCATGCCTGCCAATTCTCTGGTACTTATATAGCGATTGATGATTCTCACATAGTCCAGCTTCTTGTATGGCTCAATATCGAAATAATATTTCCCGCCGCCGGCTATCACCAACACGAGTTCGGGGTAACGGCTATGCACCCTCTTCATGGCCTCCAATAGATATTCAACCCCTTTGTATTTCACAATTTGCCCGAAAAAGAGGATAAAGGGTCTTTCTGTTTGGAATGGAATGGGCTCAACGCATGAAATGGTACTATACATGCCCAGTTTGTTGATAAAAATATGGTTGTCAGGAACATGATAATATGATGCAAATGATGAAGACTGCCTATTGTTGAGTAAGACCAGTCTGGAAATATACTTAAAAGCCAATTTTCTATCCTTCTCTTCCATTTTATTTGTAAAACCCGAATGCCGAAAAGGATCATGAACGGTCAGTACTATTTTCTTTTTTACCAGATATAATAATTTCTGTGTCAAGTAAGGCGGTCTGGTTAGATGAATAACATCCGGTTTCTGCATGATGAAATGTATGACCAATTTTATCATCAACAGTAGGTTGATAGGATGGAATTTCTGCTTATGTTTCTGGTTAACGACATATACATGCGAAAGGTCGAGCATGTCGCGGAAGTCATTAAACTCTTTGTATATTTCCGTTGCGGGGTAGATGCCTGTATGCGGATACAGTGAGTTCAGGTCAATCAGCGTTGACCGCTTACTAAAAGATGCAATAGAGATATAATATCTCACATCATGTCCCATCCGCTGCAACTCTCCTATCAAAGGGAAATCGCAGTCGGCAAAAAAAGGTGAACTATAATAGATAATCTTCATGTTTCATTGTTATTTAATATCTCCATACAGCCAAGAGAACTTTTTCCTGACACGAAAGTATATCCCATCAAGAAGAAAGGCAAACAAATATATAAGCGGCCAGTCTCTTCGTTTACCATGAACCGCAAAGAATTTTGCGAATGCTTCTTTGAGACTTGCTTTGCTCACATGTTTCTTGTATTGATGTATCTTGTAGATGAAGAAAGCCCTGTTTGCAGTATAGATGTCGGGTTCCATATCAAAATACTGATAGGCCCAGTTCAGCAGATTTTGGTCAGCCCTCAACTTACGCTCTGCTATCTGTCGTGAATAATTGGGTGAAATGTTCTGTGAACTCTGACGCCATTTCACCCTTGCATGAGGCACTGTACATAGACCTTTTTCCCCGCTAAACACAATCCATGTAGCTATATCGCTGCCCCATGCCATATCATATTTCATGAAGCCGTGAGATTGTTCGTATATTTTGCGTGAAAAAACATTTTCCACGACAAATGCAGAAATGCTTCCAGCGCTCTTTCCACGGTAGAAACGGTAGGCAGAAAGCACAGCAGGATAGTCTTGTTTCCGACCTACAAACGCTCCACGGTCGTCAATGATATCTACATTGAAATGATAGACGTCGTAAGCCCCCTGCGTTGCATCAATGGTCTTGAGTAGTTGTTCCACGCAATTCGGCTCCATCACATCGTCATCGCTGAACAGCCAGATGTAAGGCTCATCCTGGCTCATGTCAATACATCGCTCCCATTGGGCGACGAGATCCCTGCCCCCCAGATTGGTGTTGAAGCGCTGATAGACCAGGTCTATTTTTTCTCTATATCGCTCCACAATCTCACCTATCGGTTCAGGGCTGCAATCGTCACCAACATACAAGGTAAAGTCCTTGCACGTCTGCACAGCTATAGAGTCAAGTGCAGCGGGCAGGAACGTTGCTTTATAGGCTGGTATGATGATAGCGAGTCTTTTCATTTACGATACTATATTAACCTTATAATCGAATCTATGTGATATAGGGTCTTTCACAGTAGTGTTTTTATAATGGCCTGCCATAACAATAACTATAGGCACCTCATTTCGTGGGATGCCACATAGTTTACAAACTTTATCCTGCAATTGATAATCCCTAACAAACATCTTGAAACAAGAGGCGATACCATACAGATGCAGCCCCATTACGAAATTCATTGCAAAAAGGCCACCATCAATATATACTTGCTGTCTTTCGAAAATTCCTCCGAAACAAGACATACAGCCAGTTATAATAAACATAGTAGAAGCTCTATCAGCCCAGCCTTGTCCACCTAATTGCAAGTTTAATATTTCATCTATTTTGGCTCTGTTTGTGATAGCGTAAACCCTTGATGTCTGCCTGTTACATGCTGTCGGTGTTGTTCTGGCTACTTCCATTACTTTCTCTATTTCCATTTGCGTTAGAGGCTCCTCTGAAAAAGAACGCACACTTGCTCTTGACTTATAGAAAGAGAGAATGGTATTAATATCAAACGAATCTGGTTTTATTACATCTTTCACGCCGGCATAACCTTCTTGAATATAATCATGATACTGCTCAAGAATACTATCTATACAATCTGTAACTTCCGATGATTTGCACGATTCATCATCTAATCTATAAGCATTTATTATATTAAGACAATTGATTACCTCCTCTGAGACAGGGTATTCTTGCATGTAAGCAACTATCATTTTACATAACTGTAAGACCTTCTCCTTTCCCCAATTTTTTTTCTTGGACTCAAAGGACATTCCTTTTTCTATGGAGTGTCCAACAAGCATCATTCGTGCATTCATCTTATCCCGTCGAAAAGGTTCGTTGTGACAAAGAGAAGTTTCTCTATATCTGAAATAGTCACGAATAAACGCCTGTAACAAAAGGATATCGTTCTTGATAGGATTTACTTTTGTACAGATGACTTTATATATCCATTTCAATGAGCCTAACATATTTTTTCATTCTTTAGTTTACGAGTCAGGTTCTTACGCTTCATTATTCTCAGCAATAATGTATACAGCATTATCCTTCGCTTTTTAGACTCTATCATCTTCATAGCCATGCCAAGCAGAAGCATTGTAGGATAAACAGAACCTAACTCTCCCGTACCTATTGAGAAAACCAGATATAAGGCAAGGATAGAGACTCCCAAGCCGGTTAAAGCCTTTCTTCTTTTACGATTCCTCCAAAAATAAAAGAAAATGATAGTATAAAACATTGCCCATAAAACAAGCCCGATGATGCCCCGTTCCAGCAAATATTTAAGAATAACACTCTC
This sequence comes from uncultured Bacteroidales bacterium, assembly GCA_902791675.1. Taxonomy (GTDB): domain Bacteria; phylum Bacteroidota; class Bacteroidia; order Bacteroidales; family Bacteroidaceae; genus Physcousia. The sequence goes on along the minus strand of CADAWW010000025.1, from coordinate 9,233 downwards.
TACTCCTGCTAAACCATAGACTGAGTCTGGATCCTCAGCGTATGTATGGCTCCAATACCCTTCCCCCAACCCTAACCATTCATTTCCTTCTGTGTAGACAAGTACATACAGGTATTGGGACATTCGCAATTGAATAGAACTTCCTCCAGTTTCACTGTTTTCAACGAAAATATCAGTCACCTTGTTGACTTTATCTTCGACAGCGGGAACCGTGTTATAGGCTATGATCAGGAGAATCACAGCGATAATGCCATACATCACATTTCTGCTTAGTCGGAAAACCCACATACTGTAACAGGCTATTGAAAAAATAGCGCCCACCCATACTATGCGACATCCACAGGTCAATATTCCGAATAAACAACATACAAGAGCTATGACAAATGCCCTAATGCTTTCTAAATGCCGGTGGTATCCATGCAAATGAAGTATTAATATGGCAACGCATATATAGCCATAGTCGAAAGGATACTTAAACATGGACTGCACTCTGAACCGAGCATTTTCCGTATAAAAGTCACCAAAAGCGATATCTTCAGATGCTGTACTTTTCGTGCCTTCAGCCAAAGCATTGACAAAAATGGCATTCTTTTCTATATAGTTGAGCACGCCAAAGAAAGTCAGCACAATTAGGCAATACAGTGATACTTGCAATACTGGCTTTAATGACTTTTCATCCTTGACAGCCCAGAAAGCGTAGGCGAGGGCGAAATACTTGAACAAAAGTTCAGATTGCAAGAATAATCTAAAATTAACGTACGGACTGGTCAACTCGGCCAACATCACTGAAACACTGACCAGTAGAAGTAAAATCCACAAACAAGGTGTACGTCGCAACTCTCGGAAATGCTGTGGCCAATGATGCCACTCTGACAGTATGAAAGCCGCTTGTAGCAAGAAGTTCGCATTGTGCAAAGGAATGCCAGGTATATTCACCAACGTCAGCGTCATAGCCCCCATAACGAGCAGAGCCGCCTTCCATTCTCGTTTAATGTAGAACATCAGGCAACAACACACCAATGTAACTATGAATGCCGCAATTTTCATTCTTTGTTTTCTTTTTTCACTCCTAATTTTTGATAAATGTATGTTCCCGCAAGTGGCACGGAAACACCTACGATGAAGTAGGCAATCCACCAACCATTACGGGCGTAGGTTTCTATGACAGGGAATTCCGATAGTTGTTTGATAGGCAGACCGTACAAAATGACGAGCAGCAATGACACTATCTTTAGCGACAGGAAATGCCAAGTTAAGAGCTCCATGGTATGGTCACCGGTGAAAACCAGGAATTTTGTCACCCTGCTATCATTCTTCTCTGCTATTCTTTGACTTAAGTAGAAAACGGACAATATGGCCAACGTGGCAGTTATAGCGTATGGCAATACTATCCAATACTCGTAAGTGCGCATGGTGGTATACCAGTATTTAGACCCGACAGCAACCAATAGGACAGCTACGCACCATAGCCAAGGGCGGCGATGCCAGTCTAATTGATGTGACTTATACAAATAACCCACGTATATGAAGCAAGCAGCAAAGCACTCGCGTGTACCAATGTGGAAATATGGGACACTCCAATTGAAATATGACAAGCAGACTGTCAAGAATAACAACACGATTAGTCCCCAAGGGCTACTGCGCATCATTTTTACCGTGAAAAAGAAAATGAAAGACCCTACAAAGAGAGATTTCAAAAACCAATATGCTCCCAATAACTGTTCATGCCCTTCCATTTTTGTGATGATGGATACAGCATGATGCAGATAATCAGAGATAGAATAGAGTGCAGACACCCTTCCATTAAACCCATACTCATCGCTGTAAATGTTAAGATAGAAAAACACGTTGTGTAGTAACAGGAACAGCAATGACCATTTCAGATATGGCCAATAGATTCCTGCCACACGTTTTTTCGTAAATAACCATGTATCATCAAGATATTTCTTCTTAAAACAATAGCCACTCATAAAAAAGAACGATGGCATAGCAAACATGGCAAAATAGTTCTGGATGATGATGGGGCATCGTGAATGGCACATCACCACCAACATGATGCACAAAGCTTTTGTTATTGATATTCCGTTGTCTCTCATGCGGCCAACCTTAATTTTCAATATAGTCTCACGGTCTTACCCTTAAACTCATATCTCAGGTCGTGCGGGCGTTCATTGACTTTTTTTGCTGGAATACCGGCAACAACCGCGTATGGCTCCACGTCCTTTGTGACGACACAGCCAGAACAGCACACGGCACCTTCTCCTATGGTTACACCGGGTAGGATAACGACATTGCATCCTATCCACACTCTATCGCCTATAGCAACATTGCCTCCATCGGGAGAGCATGAGAAAGTAGGTGAGCGATGGTCGTGCTGTAGGGTGTAAACAGAAACATTGGACGAGAAGTTCACATTCTTCCCTATTGTCAGGCCGCGTCGCGCATCAAGTAATACATTATCACCAACAATAGTGCCCACACCGATTTTTAGCTCATACCCCGAATTTCTGTGCGAAAATGAAAGACAACATTCTTTCCAATCTCAGCACCGAGCGCTCTATAGACAAATCTGCGAATATGATGGGATGGAATCATCCCGATGTTGTACAGCATATATCGTTGCCATCCATTTCTAAAAAACTTTTCCCAGATAGTATATGGCTTTTTTAAAACCTTATATAACAGTGGAATGTTCTTGCCATTCCCCCATTTTTTAATAACTTGTCCGTGAATAACCTGGAAAGGAAACACCGTAAGTATCAGTACCCACTTTAAGTAGATTATGACTACCAAAATACCAAGTACAATTATTGCTGTTTGCATATATTTTGTTTTTTCCTATTAATTTATTTGCGATGTCTTTTTAAAATGCTAAGATAGAAATCCCTATCTTCTTTTGTGGACAATAGCATTGTTGCAACCAGATATATCACAGCAAACGATAAACCATAACAGAAGAAATTCCGCCAATGGTTTCCGCAGTCTGGAAGTAACCTGCAAACATAATATCCGATAATCCCCGACAAAATGTACGGACCTACTGAATATGTAATAACTCTCCAAGAACTTATTTTCATCTTTCGAGGCCAGTAATAAATATAATAGAAGAGCATCTGTATTGAGCCGTAGATGGCAAAGCCAATCACCACACCACCCACTTGATATTGAGGTATCATGAACCATGAGGCAACAAGTCCTAAAACAGAAGCGACGATAGTGCTATATGTAATTGCGCGTATATCACTGCCTGCCAGTATGAGGCTGGATATGGCCTGATTATGAGAAACAAGATTACAGATGAGCCATAGATTGAACCAAGGTATCAAATAAAGATAATCCTCACCCACATATAATGACAGTGTGTCAGGTCCAACTGCCATCATGCCAAACGTGCAAAAGCACAGAACAATGGATAAATATTTTGTCCCATCGTAGGCCACTTTATAGTATGCCTTCTGGTCTTTACGCGCAACAATTTTCGCAGTGGAGGGTAACAACACTGGAAGAAATGAACTGACCATTATATGAATGATTCCAATTATTCCATTGAGAATGCGGAAATCCGCTACCGATTCCATAGAACCTTGCATTCCGAGAAAAACGGGACGTAAATGATAGAACGAGAATTGGAAAAGACTAAATGAAAAAATATTGAGACTGTATGGCAACATTTCTTTAAATGTAGGCCAATGCAACTTTGGTAAGAAATTTATAAACGGAGTTTCTTTTCGTATTTTTCCTATTGAAAGCGGTATGATAGACAAAGTGGCCAAACAGGTAAAAATAAAATAGGTTTCAATATTTAAGTCTAATAGAACCGTCGCTACCAAAATAAGTATTTGTAGTGCCTTAGGAATCATTTGCCGGCGCTGAATCCATGCAACATTCTCCGTGGCTTTGATAAGTTGGTCAAAACATGAAGAAAACCAGTTGCAGAAGGCAACAATAGCAAGTATGTAAAACAAGTGTTTCAAAATCACATCCTGTTCAGGAGTGACATTGAAAATACTGTATGAGAAGAAGGATATTACGATCAAGATGATGCCATTCAACAAGCCAATGAATCCATAGAAGGACAGACTTGTCTGAAAGGCTTTCAAAACCTTATCGTAATTATGCTCTGTCAGCCAAGTGGAGAAGAAACGTACATTGGTGGAATTGAATCCCATGTCCATCAGGCGCATATAGACATTGATAGACATGGCGAGCCCGATTAAGCCATACTGACTCTTCCCAAAATGGCCAATAAGAATAGGTACGGCAACAAAATTATATGCCGCGTTGACGATATTGAACAGTGTTGACCACACAACACCATTGACTATCTTTTGACTACTTCCCATTCTTGTTTTCTCTTGTTTCTATCTATCACGGGCAAAGATATGCGGTTAATTCGTTGATAAGTTTTTCTTTTTGAGTAGAAACCGTTGTGTTCATTCGATCTGCTATCTCTTGTTGAAGGCTGTCGCGATTGGAAAAATCCTCTTTCACCATGGTCAGAATGGTGTTTTCATCATCCTCTTTCAGGTCTATGAGATGGAGGTATGAGAGTGTATCAAGAAATAACCCATTGAATTTGCGGCTATATGCCATAGGAACAACAGGGACACCGGCTGAAAAGGCTGCTATCGTAGCATGCATACGAGCCCCCATGAAGAAGTCCATGCCTGCTATATAGCTTTTGGCATCAATAGGCGATAAAAACAGAGGAGCCAGCACCAATCTGTCATGATGCATAGTCTTCCATAGGTCAAAGGCCACCTCATAGTCATTTTCCACATTCTTTTCTCCTGTCGCTACATGAGAGATAAGATGGACTTTTACATTGTCAATGGACAAAAACCAAGTCAGCACCTTTTTTATGATTTGCTGATAGTCTGTTTTCAGTCCGAACTGATTGTTGCGCGTGTATCCTCCATTCCACAAAAGGCCGGAAATGTTCAGGCCGACATGGACAAAGCCATTATCAAAGTTCATTTTTGTGTATGGAAGGAAAAAAGCCACATCGATGAATTCCTTCACATGAGGTTTGCTGCCTGCCAGTTCCTTCACATAGTCGAGGCTCTGACCGTCTCTGGTCATGACGAGAGATGCCCCGGTTATCGACTTGATTGCCTTTTGTCTGATGACGGGATTTGTAAACGGACCAATGGTTTGGGGCAGAAGAATGTATGGCTTTGATAAGAAACGAGCAGTCCGATGTATGCGGTCAATCTTATCAAAACGTTTTGCGCCATAGATATCGGCAAAGCTGTCGCCCTGACCGATGTCCATGATATAATCAGCCTGTTTGAAGATTTTATAGAGTCTATAGTTCTTCCTAAACTGTGAAATGTATCCTAGCAGATGCTTCCATGAGTTAGGCGTAGGGTAGCCTATGCTCTCATACTGAATGTTTTTTCCGCTAATGCAGACAGAATGCTTCCCTTCATCCTCGTGGCTATCGGTCAGATAAAGTCGATAGGGAATGTCTCTCTGGGAAAGTATATAGTCAACAAGATAGAGGACTGAATAGCAAAGGGCTACGCATCCCTTGTTTCCGTTACTTATAGTGGCATTTGCCAATATGATTGTTTTAATATTTTCTCCCATCTTTTTTCAATACGCTTTTTCGTCTTTTTTAAAAATAGACTTCACCGTCATCCAGATGATGCGCAGGTCAAGCCAAACGCTCCAATGTTGGATATACCAGATGTCGCGCTCCACTCGACCCTCCATCTGCCAAAGTTCACGGGTCTCACCTCGAAAGCCCGTTACCTGAGCCCAACCGGTGATGCCAGGCTTGACAAAATGGCGTACCATGTACCTGTCTATCAACTTTTCGTATTGCTCGGTATGAGCCAGCATGTGAGGCCTCGGCCCCACGATGCTCATGTTTCCAATCAGCACGTTCCAGAACTGCGGCAGTTCATCAATGTTGGTCTTGCGCATGAAATCACCAAAGGGGAATTTGCGCGGGTCGTCCTTGGTGGCCTGCAGACGGTCGGCATCGTTATTCACATGCATGGAGCGAAACTTATAACAAAAGAAATCATGGCCGTTGATTCCGGTGCGCAACTGGCGGAAAAACACCGGCCCCGGACTTTGCCGTTTGATGACAATGGCGATGAACGGCAGTAGTATTGCTGTGGGTATCAGGCACAGGATGGATAAGACGATATCTGACATCCGTTTCAGCAATCTGTTCAACGGCTCTTCCAACGGACTGGTGTATGTGGTCATAACCCCGACGTCATCGATAAGGATGGGCTGCAGGTTCAGTTTCTCTTCGGCAGTGGGCAAATAATAGAACTTGGCCATGCGGTGGTCGCACAGACGGGCTGTCTGTTCAATCAGTGTACGCTCCATTCGCGACACACACAGGTAAACCTCGTCGCCCAACTGAAGGTCTTCTGGCCGGGACAGCAGTGATTCGAAGTCTTTGACGCTTCCGTTATGGCTAAGTCCCTCCATATCACCGTAGATGCTGCGAACCTTATAGCCAAATGTGGAATTGTTGATGAGTCTTTTAAATAAATTCAATAGTTCTTTGTCCGAACCGACAAAAGTCACGAAACGAGTGTTGTAGCCCGACTGCCGGAGCCTCTTCAATGCCCTTCGCTCCACCAAGCGCAACAGAATGATGGCGACCAGCATAACAAGACCCAAGACAAGCAGTTGCCACCCCAGTCGGGACGGGAAGTGGATGGCACGCAGCAACAGATAGGAAAGCAAAGTCTGCGTTGCTACAAATAAAGTGGAACGGTGAAATATGGCGTTGGCTCCCACCACACGCTCGTGAATGACGGTGGGAAATAAATATTCGGCAATAACGAAAGCAAAGGTGCATACCATCCATAAAACCCGTCCCTTTCCTTCGTCCCAGCCTTTCGATGGGGAAATGATGCCTACCACGAAATAGAGCAGTATGCACAGCACAGCGTAGTCTCCAGCGATGACAAGCAACTGAATCAATCTGTTGGTGTGATTATTGTTCTTTATTCGTATTTGCATTGCATTTACTCTTTCTCGTCAATAGGATAGCGGTTCAAAATGCCATACTTGAAATTTCCAATTTTCACTTTATTTTTTCAAAATCGTATAGACGAGTGTAGCAACAGAAACGAGGACTGAGACACCAGTGAACCAGAGGCTCGTGGTGGCACCGACGCTTGAGTTACGTGCTTTCACCTTGTTTGGCTCCACATAAACCACATCATTCTGTTGGAGATAGTAGTAGGGAGAATTCACGATGTTGGCATCCGTCAAATCTACTGTATGGATTTCCTTCTTGCCCGTGGCATCCTCGCGAATCAGTTTCACACGGTCACGCACGCCATAGATGGTCAGGTCACCTGCCTGTGCCAAGGCCTCTAAGATGGTAATCTTCTCACGCGACACCTGAAAGCTGCCGGGACGAGTCACTTCGCCTAATACTGCAACCGAATAGCTCGACATGCGAACCGTTACTATCGGATTCTCGTTCTCATTCATATAGGGCTTGATTTTGTCATGGATGAGTTGCTCGCAGGCAGACTTTGTCAAGCCACCAACCTCCAGCATACCTATCACTGGATAATCGATGCATCCGTTGTTATCGACTAAATAGGTCTGCAAAACAGGCTGAGAGTAAGTGGAACGGCTGATTTGATAAGTGGTGGGAATGGTCAAGTTGAAGGGCACAGCAGCATCGGGTTCGTTGGTGTTCACCGTAATCATCAGCACATCCTTAGGCATGATGCACGCGTCATACAGGAAACGGCTGCTCTCATAGTTGATGGTTTCGCTGTTCTGGAAATAGGCAATCTTTTTCGTAGCGCCACAAGAGGACAGCAGCAATACGGTAACGGCAAGGAATGCCATATGGAATAATTTCTTCATATTTTATTATGTGTTTACAATTCAAAATTGCCACCAACGCTTTTTCTTTGGTGGGGCTGTGTTGTTGTCCGACTGGGAAAGAGTCTCATCGATGATGTCTTGCCATGTTTGTTGCTGCTTGACCATTCGGTAAATGATGCCCCAGTCAGGGAGCCCGCCAAGGTTTCGGTCGTCGATGAACATATCGACTTTCAACTTTCGGGAGAAATGTGGATTGTTGCCCATCGTCTCCTCTGGATAGTCACGGTTCACGGCATAGAACTCAAGACCGCGATCACGGCACCACTTGATTGCAGCCTCAAGCAATTCGCCCTCACGAGCAGACCACAGGATTAACTTGTGACCATCCTGGCGAAGCATCTTCAATGTATCTACGGCAAAAGGGATTTCCTCGCCAATTTTTGGATATTCATGGGTGACGATGGTTCCGTCAAAGTCTACTGCAATGGTCATATTACTATTCTATTTTTACTTAAACTGGTCTTACGTCTTGGACAGGTATCTCCGTAAAGACATAGTTTCTTTCTCCCATCTCCATTTTCAGGACAATGTAGGTGGTGTTCTCAATCCTTGCCAATTCCCCTTTGAGTCCAATCAGCGGACCTCGCATGACTTCTATCTGCTGGCCCAATGAAAGTTCCTTGGTAGTGAACTGCACGGGATTAGGGGCATTGTTCAGAACATACCGCAACTGCTGCATTTCGGCATCAGGCACGTAGGCGAAAACTCGCTTCCCCTTTTCCCGGTCAGAGGCTGCCTTATTAATCATGAAACGGTAAATGCTGGGATAGGTCAGAAGAATGTTCCAAAGTTCGGCTTCGGTGGTGCGGATGAAGATTTTGCCGGGAATGACAATCTTCTCGATTTCCCTGCGGTTGCGGCTGGCATAAACCTTGGTTTCTGTCTGGCTCGCCACATAGACTTCGTAACTTGCTTTCTCAAGTGCACTGCGGATTGTACGCTCCTTGGTAGGCTTGCACTCGCCTATGTACCATTTTCCTTCAACCACGGCAACGCCAGAGCCTTTATGCATGTCTGCTTGGCTCAGGTTGGCATTCTCTGACATTTCAGTCCTTTTATTAAAAACGTGCAAAAGTATAAAAAAACTTTCAATACATACAGAAAAGGCAAGGATAAAATGCTTTTTGGATAAAATGGATAAAATAGACGCGACATACGTCTTTCAGAAAATATTCATCGCAATTACCGCACAAGCCTCAGCATCCGCCAAGGCATTGTGGTGGTTTTTCTCTATGTCATAGCCGAAATGCAAGGCCACGGTCTGCAATTTGTGGTTCTCCACATCGGGCACCAATTGCTGCGAACCCAAATGCGTGCAATAAAACGGATAGTTCGGGTATTTTATGCGGTAA
>CADAWW010000024.1 GCA_902791675.1 uncultured Bacteroidales bacterium | reverse complement strand
GAGGAGGATTTGATGAAGCGCTATCCCAGCGACGATGCCCGTAAGGAGAAGATAACACAAGACGTTTGGCCCGAGGGCAAGATGCCCCTTGCACAAGACCATCAGTGCAAACCTTATATAGAATGGAACTTCCCGAAGGAGCTGAAAACGAAGGCCATACAGATTATCTACTCTGGCGGAAGCTATGAGGGCAACAACCCCGACGGATTCGAGGTGGCTCCTGCACGCCGTTACCTGAACGAGTTGGGTATGACGGTTGTTACAATGAAATACCGCACGCCTCGTCCCAAGGGAATGCCCAAGCACATTACGGCCTGGCAAGACTTACAGAGAGCCGTTAAGTTGGTTCGCAGTCAGGCAGAGAAATACGGCCTCGATCCCAATAAGATAGGTATTATGGGAAGCTCTGCGGGCGGTCATCTTACGCTGATGGGTGTCACCTCGTCGCAACAGCAGTCTTACTTGCCCATCGACAACGTGGATAAGCAGCCCTGTAATGTTCAGTGGGGAATCGGCATCTATCCGGCCTATGCACTTACCGATGGTGGAGAAGTTCACAATACGACAGGCGGCAACGACGACAGCGCTATTCTAGTTCCTGAGTTCAACTTCGACCTGAAGACTGCTCCTATGCTCTTTATTCACGGCGATGCCGATGTATGGGCTGCCATGAATTCCGTTAAGACTTGGGAGAAGATGCGAGCAATGGGCATACAGAGCGAGTTGCATACACTGGCCCTGCGTCCACATTGCTTCCAAAGAAATGCAGCCCCAGGCACAGGCAGTTACACCTGGTTGGAGCGCATCAGTGAGTTCCTGAAAGGACAGGGAATCCTTAAGTAGTCGGCTTTTACCGTTTACCGCCTGTTGGCCTCGTACCAATCACAAACTTTCTTTGCTAATTTGCGGGCAAGACGTGGATTCTGACTGACTAGGTTCGTGGTTTCCCCCAACATCATTTCCCAATAACGGGATAATGACGTAATTTTCTTTTTCATCTTTTAATAATCTTTTTCGCTGATCCGTCGCTCATACGGACGATATTAATGCCGGGTAGAAAATCCTTGATTCTGCGTCCCAGCAAGTCGAAAACTCCCTCTAAATTATCCATGGGGGAGAGAAGGGGGGTTGACAACCCCGTGATAATATCGTCTGCTACAGCGTCGAGTGTCCAAAAAGATCGGTGATTTGTTCCTGCTGTTGCAGCATAGGTCTGGACAAGACAATCTGCCTGATTGCTCTCAGAACGCAGGTTAAGGCCGATAGTGCCGGATGAGAAGTTGTTAGGCGTTGCGGAGGTGCAGGCAAATCCATATCGCCCGCCCTCCGAAGCCTGTGCCGCCACTCTATACTCTACGCCTTCTGAGCCCATACTGACAATTGTGCCGGATGTTTTTTCATAACCCTGAATATAACGTCCGGTCTGTACGTTGCGGATATGATAACAATGAGTATTGGTTGTGGGCTCGAAGGTCCAGTAGGCAGCATCGCCAACCTTTCCTTCACAGGAAATTCGATTATCGTTCTCCATATTATCCACCATGTAAGCAGGTGTGCCAGAGAAGTTGCGAATGGTGTAGGCATGATCCTTCAATGGCCAGTCCCCCGCAGGTGGGTTATCATCTCCTTTGGGTAAATAAGGAGATGGGTCGAATGTATTATCTCGTATTTGCCGTATTTCGTTGGCGGAAAGGACACCTTTAAAGAACCATGCATCATCTATGTAGCCTTTGAAGTAATCCTTTCCCGCCTTGTGTCCTCCTATACGGAAGCCACCTGTGCATGGTTCAAAGGAACCTACAGAAATGGTGCAGTCACGTTCGCCATTAATATAATAGGTAATGCTTTGTTCCACAGGATCGCATACAACAGCTACATGCTGCCAGGTGCCTGGCTTGAGTGAACCGGCTGTTGCACGATGTTGGTTACCTCCGAGAAAGTTGTTGTACAGAAAGGTTGGCGTGCCGCCGCCCGTTGGTGCTTCCGCACGTGCGTAGAGATAGATGCGACCTGTGCCTGCATTATCCTTCTGTGCCAGGATTATCTCATCGCGAAAGTATATTCCGTTGTCGCTCTGACTACCAGCTCCCGGAGCTGTGGTGTTCTCGTCATAAACCCAGGCACAGAAAGTGCTCTGTGTGATTCGGGTATCAAAGATGCCTGTGGTGTTGAGGTCCACATACTGGGCATTGCCGTTCAGATGCAGGGCATTCCCTAATTTCCCTGTGCCGTAGGTGATGCCGTTGGTACTTGGTGTGAGAACATACTTAGAAGGTGATGCATCGTCCAGATTCCCGTCGAACGGATAGTGGAAGATAAGTTCTGTCTTTGTCTCCGGAATGTCATCGGGAACGTTAAGGCCGACACTCTTTGCCCATGTGTTCCAGAGAGTTTTCATCTCACGGACTTTCTGGGGATATTCAGCAGCAAGATTATTAGTCTCAGACAGGTCGTGTTCCAAGTCAAACAACTGCCATCCGCCATTGGCGAGAGCCGTTAGGCGCCAGTTACCCTTGCGGACAGCCTTGCCGTTCTCATGCTCCCAATACATGGTGCGCTCATCTTCCCATTTGTCTTTTTCCTGAAGCAAAGGCACAAAGCTGCGTGCCTCGTCGCAGAGCGGTTTGATGCTATTGCCACCATAAAAGGATGGATAAGATGCCTCGGCCAGCTCCAGACAGGTAGGCATAACATCCAGGAAAGTACAGGGCTGGTTCATGATGGTACCCTCCTTTTCCTTGGCCATACCTGCGGGCCAATGAACGATGGTGGGTGCTGCTGTTCCGCCATGGAACTGTGTTGTCTTCCAGTAACGATAAGGCGTGTTGACAGCTCCCGCCCAACCGGTATGCAGATAATTATAAGTAAGTTGACCTCCGGGGGTGGGTGAGTTGTGTACTACCATCTGGCCGCTACGGGTGCGGTCGTGACGGTCAAAGTCTCCAATGTTGTAGTTCTCGCTCGAAGCTCCGTTGTCGGAGGTAAATATTATGATGGTATTATCATATATACCCCTCCGTTTCAGTTCGTCAATGATACGGCCTATATTCTGATCCACACAATCTATCATGGCAGCATGAACCTCCATATTGGCAGATTGGAAGGTTTTGTTCGTCTCGTCTTCCCATTTGCGACCGGAGGCATTAGCGGCCACAGGCATCTCTTCGGCGGAAATAAGGCCCAGTTCCTGCATCTTCTTGTAACGGCGTTCACGCATAGCGTCCCATCCGTCATCATACTTGCCCTTGTATTTGGCAATGTCCTGAGGTTTGGCTTGAACGGGCCAGTGCGGTTCTTGGAAGGCTACATACATAAAGAAGGGTTTGCCGTCGGCAGTCATCTCGTCCATCATGTCGATGGCTTTATCTGCTACAAAGTCTGCATAGTAGAAATCCTTAGGGATACTATCGGTAAAGATGGCTTCCTCGTTATGTACCATCGAGAAGGGATCAAAGTGGTCCGTAACACCCCAAATGGTGCCCCAATGTTGTTCAAAGCCTCGGTTACATGGATAGGTTTCAATAGGAGCAAAGGGACGGTTGTTGAAATAGCTCTGGTGTGAAAGCCATTTCATCTGGTCGGTATTGTTTCCGATGCCTTGTGTAAGCGACAGGTGCCACTTGCCGCTCATACCTGTATGATAGCCGGCGTCTTTCAGTACTTCTGGAATGGTAACGCAGTCGCGTGTCAGACTCTGTCCCATACCCGTAATACCCACAGTTTGGGCATAGCGGCCCGTAAGGAGTTGGGCTCTGGAAGGACAACTACGACCAGAGTTGTAGAACTGTGTGAAGCGCATACCTGAGGCTGCAAGTGCATTCAGGTTGGGGCTCTCTACTTCCCCGCCGAAACACTGAAGGTCGGAATACCCCATATCATCAACTACGATGAGCATGATGTTGGGTCTGTCTGTTTGCGCTGCACAAATAGCGGGCAATAGAGCAGCAGAAGAGAACAGAAGCTTCTTAGTTTTCATATGCGTTTGTGGTTGTAATCTTTATTTATTCTTCGGGGGTGCTTTCATCACTCCAAATGTCCCATCCTGCTTCCTTCGTCAGGGCGTCGCCACCGTCCACTGTGGTGTCATTGTTGATTACAAGGCTCTCTGCCAGCATGCTGATAACATCAGCCGATTCTTCCCGAAGTACTGGAACAATATATTTTTTCATCATGTTATTATGAATCTTAAATTTCGAATTAAAATAGAATTTTTTTACCATCCACGATGTTGATACCTTTCTGTAGCTTATTAATGCGCTGTCCGGAAAGATTGTAGATGATTGTCCCTTCTTCTGTTTTTACAAGGGGAGAGGCGATACCTGTTGTGCCATTCTCTGTAAAATAGAAGGCCTTTACACCAGCCTCACTCTTGATGTAGGCTTTGCCTGCAGCTATGGTGGTACCAGACTGGGCCAGATAGAATGCTACGGCTCCTTCTTTCTGTGCCAAAATATATTGGGTGCCGTCAGCTGAAATACCATCAGAGGCTTTCAGGTCATTACCACTCATGTCGCTTTGGGCTGTTGTTGCAACGGTTGCAAAGAGGCTACCCTTAAGAATTACTGCCGATCCTGCTGGAACGTCATTGACTTCAGTCAGTTTTACGTAGGAATCTGCGACAGTACCTTTATAGGTTTGGGCACCCAAGATCATTACGTCCTCGCTTGCACAGTATGTTGCATATCCTGCCGTTGTGATTTCCTGGGGTTCCAATTCAGAAAACTTCCAGAAAGAGCGATGATTGGTTCCGGCTGCTGCTGCAAATGTTTGTACAATATTGTCATTTCGCCAGTTCCATCCGATGCAACCGCTTGTGAACTTTGTGTTTGCTTGGTCTGCAGAGGTAACACCAAAGCAATCATTACCTTCCTGGCCGCTACAGTTCACTACAACGTATGCCACGGGGGTATTGCCCATCTTGATGGTTACCTCGGTATTGGCATCGCATGCCTGAGCATAGCGACCTGTTTTTACATTCTTGATATAGAACTGACCGTTTCCGGCATCCTCAAACTGCCATAGGCTGGCATTGTCCAGGCCACCCATTGCCAGTTCTTCGCCACCATTGTCCTTAACATAAACATTATTGTCGTTTCGGTTGGATATGGTATATACCTTATTCGTTTTAATCTCCATTGCCAAGGTTACCAATGTCAGTTTCCAGAAAGAACGGTGGTTAGTTCCTTCAACGGCGGCAAAGGTCTGCACCGTGTTGTCGTTCTTCCAGTTCCATCCGATGCAGCCGGCAGTAAACTCATAGTTACTCTCGTTGGTAGAAGAAAATCCAAACATATCATTACCTTCTGCTGAGCATTCCTTTATGCGATATTCGGCAGGATCGTTTCCCATGGTAACGTTGACCTCTGTTTCTGTGCTGCACAACTGGGCGTAGCGGCCGGTCTTCTTGTTCTTTACATAATAACATCCGGTATTTCCCGTTGCGATAAACTGCCAATAGCACGCATCGTCGAGTGCTCCCATCTGAATAATGTCAACGCCGGCATCCTTGACAAAGAGATTCACGTCATTACGATTGGAAATGGTGTAGTACTTTCCCTCCTCAATGCTGAGGGCGAGCATAGTCTGGGCAATACAGATAGCTGTACAGAACAGTAGTAGAAATCTTTTCATGTGATTAATTTAATTAGTTGTATTATTCTTGTTAGTTTTCTGCTGCAAAGTTACGGCTATTATACAATACGAAATTACACTATAAAAAATATATATGCAGAATATAACACATAAAATGCGTATATTGCACAATAACAGCAACATACGCAAATTCTTGTAGGCGTATTTTATTAGATTTATATATAGAAAATATAGCCTTTTTATAGGCTCTAGGCCTTAACCTTTAACCTTTAACCTTTAACCTTTACTTGTGGGTCTACAGACCTATTTTCATTACATCCTGTTCGAATGTGTCAGGATTGAGGGCCATAGCGCGCAGTCGCACCCTGTAATTCAGTATAGTATTATATGAATAGTCCAGTACCCTTGCTATCTGCTGGTTGTTGGTAATTCCCAGTCGTATCAGCGCGTAAATTCGCATGGATGGGGTAAGAAGGGCTTCACCCTCTTGCTTCCTGTATTCAGGCTGCAGTAAGGCATTAAAGTCGGTAATGAATGTGGGGAACATAGACATGAACAGTTCATCAAATCTGTCAAGTTGCTCTTTCTTGCTGAAGTTTTTCTGCAGTTCTCTGATAGACTTCTGCACCTGGTCATACTGTCCCTTCTTCAGTTTATGTTCAACCTTTACGGCAAACTCCTCAAACATATTCGTCAGTTCGCTGTTCGACTCTAGCAGTTTACCTATATAGGAATCTTTCAGCCTGTTAGAGTCGCGTAACAGCATGCCGGTTCGTGTCAGGCTTTCGTTTTCCTCCTTCAGAAGGTTGTTTTCGTTCTTCACCTTCTTATCCAAGGAATGAAAGCCCTTCAGCAACTTTCTGTTCCTCTCATAGCGTAATACTATATATGTAATGTATATAAGGAATACCAGTACCAAGGCAGCATAGAAGTAGTTCAGTATGCGGTTCTTCCTTGATTTCTCCTTAGCGATATCCGGTATAATCTTGTCTATGTGTGTTATCTGTGATCGCATGCCATAGTACTCGCCGCTCTCAATGGAGATGTTCACATATTTGGTTACATCATATTTAAGATGGTATTGCGTGAACATGTGTTCCGTCAGGTCTATAATGGCTATGGAAGAATTCTGCGCGTTCAGGATATCGTTCTTTGTTGCCTCCATGTAATAACGGGTAGCGGCCTCATGGATACCCTGATGCTTGAAACATTTGCCCAGCGAGGCGTTTGCCAGAGTGTATAGGATATTATTCTCTTTGGGGATGTACTTCAGCGCTTCCTCAAAGTGTTTTTGCGCCACATCGAATTTCCCTTGTCTGCCATAGATTCTTCCCAGGGCAAAGTTGTTCATTCCCTGATCTTTTGAATAATCCAGGCTCTTCCTGAACATCTCCTCACCGATGTTGTTGTATTTGTTACCGTTGACGGAATCGTTCACATAAACGGCCAGTCGCTGGTAGACTATACCATAATAGAAATAATATAGGGCCTGGATACTGTCACTCAGTTCGGGGAAATCCAAATCCACCGACTTTAAGGTGTCCAAGGCCTCGACAAACAGACAGGCTTGTGCCAAATTAAAGCTGGACAGGATACGTGATTCCGCCATCAGATTTTTGTCGCCAATATTGTTGGACAGAAGTATCATTTTACGGGAAAACTGGCTGGCATAGTCATACGAGAACATCTGAGCCTTCTGCAGCATACGCCTGTTGGTATAGTACCTGAATATGTCGCTGTAATCCGTATTCTTGTGAAGTTGCAGCATGACAGAGTCCATCTGGTGTTTTAAGCTGTCGTTATAGAATTGTTTTTTTTCTATAAGACTGTTCAGAATGGCCAATTCGCGACGATTGTAATCATTCATCTCTTTTGAATGCTCTTCCCTGTTAAGAAAGAAATATGCTCCAATCAGGATGCAGATGATTATAATTATGCCTACATGTCGTTTTTCTCCGTACAATGAAATTTTCATTCTGGATTACATTAATAGTGACAGTAATTTATTCCGTTAACGTTCGCAAAGTTATACTTTTTTGGTACGTCTTCAAACATTGACAGGTAAAAAGTTTCCTTTTTGTCCCAGGTGCGTGCATTTACGCTTTGATTTAGAACTTAGCAGTACTTCTTGGATGCATTTGTCTGTGTCGATTTCATGGCCCACGAAACCGAAATCATAATCCATATTGATTTACTGATCTATGAGGAAGGTCTTTCCCACGTGCTACTTCCATAAACGATAACAAATTCTGAACGGTCTGACTCTATGCAGTCTCGTAGCAGAGAGCACACTCTGTCTCTCGCAATAAGGTTCTGTCCCATATTTATTATTTGCTGGAAAAGTACAAACAATTATTGGTAAAACCCATCGTATAGCACATTTTTGTCCCAAAACATAGATATCCCATGCGGCTTGTGACGCCTAAGCTAGTAGCAATTGCTGTCAGAAACATTAGCATTTTTTTTCGGGCAATTATTTTTGAGTGCTACAGAGATTTTTATTTCTCCCTCCTGAAAAAAGTTTTTTACTCCATAGGAATTTTCCATTCCAAACTTTGGAATGTATGTTGCAAACTTTGGAATGTACATACCAAACTTTGGAATGTACGTTTCAAACTTTGAAATGAAAGACATTACGTAAGAAAGCAACTTTTTCCTCATGGTCTGAAACCAATACTTAACCCTAACTTAACTCACTTAATCGTACCTTTAAGACTTTCGTCTTCACCAAACGGTTCCTTTTAAGGGGAGACCGCACCATAGATCAGATGATACAGGCCGCCCGTTCTGGTAAGCAGAATATTGTAGAAGGCCGGGCTAGGATAAGCAATCAGTTATGGCAACACAAGATTAAATAGTAAATGAGTTTTGGCGTTTTTTTTCAACAAAATTGCAGAAGAACCTCAAAAAGTCGTATATTTGCAAAAAAACGAAGGATTTATGAAACCGGATGGAATGAAAGGTATTTCGTGTAATAATATCATCGAGGCTGAGGGATTCCGCTCCTTTTTACAGGAAGCAGGGATAGAGAGTGTTGTGTATGATGAAACGAACAGCAAAGTGGCTCGGGCCGTCCTTGACCAGGCCGTCGATGTACTCGTGAAAGAAGAGAATTACGAGAAAGCCCGGAAGCTATATCAGACATTCCTGGCTGATCAGCCGTCTCTTTTGCCTTGGTGCCCTAAATGCGGTAGCGAGAATGTTACTGCTCGGCAGAAATCCTCAGCCCGACAACTTCCACGGTTTTTGGCGGCTTTGCTGATGTTTGTTCCCTTAGGCATTTGCAATACGGAGAAGTTTGTCTGTAACGACTGCGGATATAAATGGGAGCGATAAGGCTGGCGCCTTGAAATTATTTCCGCTCGGAAATACTCAAATAAATTTGGTATTTCTCTCACTTAATCGTAACTTTGCACCCTTGAAAGTGAAAAATAGAATATGAAGAAACTGATTTATACGTTCCTTTTAGTGTTTTTGTGCGTTTTTGGTGTCAGTGCACAGAAGCAGTCGGGCCACAATGCGGCCATTAGCCGTAACCTGGAGATTCTGAACGACATATACAAACAGCTGGACATCTTTTATGTCGATACGCTGGATGCGGATACGGTGATAGGGTGGGGCATACGGTCGCTACTCAGACAAGTTGATCCCTTTACCGATTATTATCCGCAGGAGGATGAGGAACTGCGCCAGATGACCACAGGCAAATATGCCGGAATAGGCAGTGCCATACGTTATCACAAGAAGGAGAACCGATGCGTTATCACCGAGCCTTTCGAGAACTCTCCCAGTCATCGTGCCGGTCTGAAGGCCGGCGACGTGATTATGCGCATCGACGGAAAGGATATAAAAGGCTGGGGAACAACTAAGGTTACCGGGATGCTGAGAGGCGAGGCCGGAACAACGTTCTCGATGGTGATACGTCGTGGAGGCGAGGAAAAGGTCTTAAACATCACCCGTCAGACCATCCAGACGCCCGATGTTCCGTATTATGGAATGATAGAGAACGGCATTGGATATATCTGCCTGACAGGCTTCACGGACGGAACATGCAAGGATGTTCGTCAGGCACTTGTCGAACTGAAACAGCAGGGAGCAGATAAGTTGGTGCTCGACCTGCGAGGCAATCCGGGAGGCTCTGTAACAGAGGCGGTGGATATCGTTAACCTCTTTGTTCCCAAAGGACGTAAGGTCGTTTCTACCAAGGGTAAGATGAAGTACACCAATCGCGACTACCTCACAGCCTACGAACCCGTTGATACACTTATGCCCTTGGCGGTGCTGATAGACGGCATTTCCGCTTCGGCCAGCGAGATAGTCGCCGGAAGTCTGCAGGATATGGACCGTGCTGTTGTTATGGGCATCCGCTCCTATGGAAAAGGCCTGGTGCAGATGGTGCGCGATGTGCCCTACGACGGTCACCTGAAGATTACGACAGGCCGTTATTATATCCCATCAGGCCGTTGCATCCAGGCGTATGATTACCGTCATCTGAATGCCGACGGAACGGCAGGCACCGTTCCCGACAGCCTTACCAAGGTATTCCATACGGCAGGAGGGCGTGAGGTGCGCGACGGAGGAGGCATAAAGCCCGATGTAGAGGTGAAGCCCGACAGCCTGCCCACCCTGATTTACGACTTGGTCGGCAGCGATGAGTTCCTTGATTGGGCAACGGATTATTGCAGCCGTCACGAGCAGATAGCACCTGCAGGCAAGATAAAAATTTCCGACGAAGAGTACAGCCAGTTCGTGCAATACATTACCGATTCAGGCTTTAAGTACAACCGCCGTAGCGAGGAGGTGCTGAAGGTGTTGCGCGATGTTGCCAAGCGCGAGGGTTATCTGGAGCAGGCCGAGCAG
This sequence comes from uncultured Bacteroidales bacterium, assembly GCA_902791675.1. Lineage (GTDB taxonomy): Bacteria > Bacteroidota > Bacteroidia > Bacteroidales > Bacteroidaceae > Physcousia. The sequence continues at coordinate 12,206 of CADAWW010000024.1, read as the reverse complement.
GAGTTCGAGGCCCTGAAGGCCAAGTTCTCGCCCAACCTCTCAACCGACCTCTTGCGTTTTCGCAAAGACATAGAAACCTATATTGCCGATGAGCTGGCCCACCGCTATTACTTCGCACGGGGCGGCATCAAACAGCAGTTGTCGGACGATCCTTGCATAGAACGAGCCAAGGCTCTGTTCTCCAATGTCGAAGAGATGAATAAAATACTGGGAAAATGAGAAGAAGAGACATCCGTAAACTTAATCGTAACTTCATGTATGGAGTTATGGCAATGGCTATTGTAGTCATTATGGTAGTGGCACTTTTCTGTTTTTGGTGCCTAAAGTGATAATTTTCAAGGGTATAAGTGCAAAATAAGGCAGAAAATGCATTTTTTTTTGCTTTTCACTTTTTACTTTTCACTTTTAATTGTACCTTTGCCGCCGAAAAGATGAATGTGAGGAGCTCGGAAGTTCCTCACTTTTCGTTATATACACTTTACCAAAAAACAACTAAAGGTTCATGATTAACAAAGCAACAGTACAGCAGGCCGTAGAAGAATGGCTGCAAGGAAAGGACTATTTTCTGGTAGACATCGAGATCAGTGCTGACGACAGAATCGTAGTGGAGATAGACCATGCAGACGGTGTATGGATAGAAGACTGCGCCGACCTGAGCCGCTTCATCGAAGCGCGTGTAAGCAGGGAAGAGGAAGACTACGAATTGGAGGTAGGCAGCGCCGGATTGGGTCAGCCCTTTAAGATTCTCCGCCAGTATGAGATTCACGTCGGTAAGCAGGTCGAGACACAGACAAAGGACGGGAAGAAGCATCGTGGCACACTGTTGTCTGTAGACAAGGAAGGCTTCGAGCTGGGCGAGATGCAGAAAGTGAAGGAAGAGGGCAAGAAACGTCCTGTTAACAAAGAGGTTACCATCCGTTTTGCTTTCGACGAGGTAGCCTATACCAAATACCTGATAAAGATAAAATAAAACATAAATGGCAACAACAAAGAAAACAGAATCAGTAAATCTGATTGAGTCCTTTGCAGAGTTCAAAGAGACTAAGAACATTGACCGCGCCACGCTCATGAGCGTGCTCGAGGAGTGCTTCCGCAGTGTCATCATCAAGACATACGGCAGCGACGAGAATTATGATATTATTGTGAACCCCGACAAGGGTGACTTCGAAATCTACCGCAACCGTACCGTTGTTCCCGACGGCGAGGTAAAGGATTCCAACCTGGAAATCAGCCTCTCAGAGGCCCGTCAGGTTGAGGACGACTACGAGGTAGGCGAGGAGGTGAGCCAGTTGGTCAAGTTCTCCGACTTTGGCCGTCGTGCCATCCTTACCCTGCGTCAGACGCTTGCCAGCCGTATTCTGGAACTCGAGCACGATTCTCTGTACAACCAGTACAAAGACCGTGTAGGCGAGGTTATCACTGCCGAGGTTTATCAGAGCTGGAAGAAAGAGACCCTTCTGCTGGATGATGAAGGAAACGAACTCTTGCTGCCCCGTTCTGAGCAGATTCCCAGCGACTTCTTCCGTAAGGGAGAGAATGCACGTGCCGTTATCTCTCGTGTCGAGAATCCCAACGGCAATCCACGCATCATCCTCAGCCGTACAGATCCTATGTTTGTACAACGTATGCTGGAAGCCGAGGTGCCCGAGATTCAGGACGGTCTTATCACCATCCACAAGGTAGCCCGCATTCCCGGCGAACGTGCCAAGATAGCTGTAGAAAGCTACGACGACCGTATCGATCCCGTAGGCGCATGCGTTGGTGTGAAGGGTAGCCGTGTGCACGGTATCGTTCGCGAATTGCACGGCGAGAATATCGATGTTGTTACATGGTCTGCTAACCCCCAGATTCTTATCATCCGTGCCCTGGGTCCTGCCCGCGTGAACAGCGTAGTGCTGAACGAGGAAGAGCACAAGGCCGAGGTTTATCTGGATCCCGATCAGGTTTCACTGGCTATCGGTAAGGGCGGTCTGAATATCAAGTTGGCAAGTATGCTTACCGGCTATACCATCGATGTATTCCGCGAACTTGACAGCGCAGACGACGACGATGTAAGTCTGGACGAGTTTACAGACGATATCGAGCCATGGATTATCGAAGAGTTCAAGAAGATTGGTTATTCTACTGCTCGCGATGTGTTGGCAGAGAGTCGCGAAACGCTTATCCAGCGTACCGACCTCGAGGAAGAGACCATCGACGAGGTGCTGAACATCCTTGCGGCAGAGTTTGAATAAAACGGGAACCCGGAGAAAAGTTGATAGTTGATAGTTTAGAGTTGAGAGACAGTTAAAAAAGTGGATAGTTGCAAGTATGAAGTGATAAACTAGTTAAACTCTGAACTTACTACTGACTCTAAACTCTAAACACTAAACTCTAAACTAAAATAAACTGTAAACAGTAAACGGCAAACGAATGAGCGTAAGATTAAATAAGGTAACAAAAGAATTCAATATAGGTCTGCAGACAGCCGTGGAGTTCCTGCAGAAAAAGGGTTTCACCGATGTGGAGTCCAACCCTAACTATAAGATATCCGACGAGGAATTCAACCTCCTGCAGCAGGAATTCAGTACCGATAAAAGCCTGCGTACCGAGGCCAAGGTGCTTATCCAGCAACGGCAGGAACAGACCAAGGAACGTAAGAAGCCTGCTCCCGTTGTCGAGGAGTATATCGAGGAGAAACCTCGTATTCAGGGGCCTAAGATTCTGGGTCAGATAGACTTGGGAGGCAAGAAGCCTCAGCCAAAGCGTGAAGAGGATACTCCAGAGGCTCCAGAAGTTCAAGAGGTTCAGGAAGTTCAAGAGGTTCAGGAAGTTCAAGAGGTTCAAGAAGTTCAAGAGGTTCAAGAGGCTCCAGAGGCTCCAGAAGTTCAGGAGGTTCAAGAAGTTCCAGAGGCTCCAGAAGCTCAGGAAGTTCAAGAGGTTCAGGAAACACCTGTGGAACCCGAAACACCCGCAGTTACGGAAGAAACCGATGTGGAGGAAGAACCGGAGAAGCCTGCTCGAAAGAAGAAGGAGAAGAAGGAAATCGGAATCGAGGAGAATGGCATCTTCCGTCTGGCTCCCGCTCCCCAGCCCGGTCCTGGTCTTACCGTTAAGGGCAAGATAGACTTGGACAGCCTGAACCAGAGTACTCGTCCTAAGAAGAAGAGTAAAGAGGAGAAACGTCGTGAACGCGACGAGAAACGTGCCCAGCAGCAGCAGGCTCAGGGCGAGCGTAAGAAACGCCTGCGTACCAGCAAGGAGCGCGTGGATGTCAACGATGTGGCCAATCAGCCTCAGAACTTCCAGAAGAACAAGAACAATAACAACCAGGGTCAGCAGAATGGCGGTGGCAAGAAGAAGAACAAGCAGAAGCAGCAAGCCTTCCTGCAACCCGATGTAAGCGAAGAAGAGGTAGCAAAGCAGGTACGCGAGACACTGGCCCGCCTCACCAACAAGAACAACAAGATGGGCAAGGGTGCCAAGTACCGCCGCGAGAAGCGCGATGCCATCCGTCAGGGAATGGAGGAGCAGCTCGAGAACCAGGCAGCAGAAAGCAAGGTGCTGAAGCTGACCGAGTTCGTGACGGCCAACGAGCTGGCTACCATGATGAATGTGCCCGTCACACAGGTTATCAGTACCTGTATGCAGATTGGTATCATGGTCAGCATCAACCAGCGTATGGATGCCGAGACCATCAACCTTGTGGCCGATGAATTCGGCTTTACCACCGAATATGTAAGTGCCGAGGTCAGCGAGGCAGTAAACGAAGTGGAGGATGCCGAGGAAGATCTGGTTCCACGCGCTCCCATCGTTACCGTCATGGGTCATGTCGACCACGGTAAGACCTCTCTGCTCGACTATATCCGCAAGACCAATGTTATTGCCGGTGAGGCCGGTGGTATTACCCAGCATATCGGTGCCTATAACGTAACGCTGCCCGACGGCCGTCATGTAACCTTCCTGGATACACCCGGTCACGAGGCCTTTACCGCTATGCGTGCCCGTGGTGCTCAGGTAACGGATATTGCCATCATCATCGTGGCTGCCGACGACGACATCATGCCGCAGACCAAGGAGGCTATTGCTCATGCCACAGCAGCTAACGTGCCCATTGTCTTTGCTATCAACAAGATAGACAAGCCCGGAGCCAACCCCGACAAGATTAAGGAAGGACTGGCCAATATGAACTTCCTTGTCGAGGACTGGGGCGGTAAGTACCAGAGTCAGGACATCAGTGCCAAGAAGGGTATCGGTGTTGAGGAACTTTTGGAGAAGGTTCTTCTCGAAGCCGAGATGCTCGACCTCAAGGCCAACCCCAACCGCAAGGCCACGGGTAGCATCATCGAGTCCAGTCTGGATAAGGGCCGCGGCTACGTAGCCACCGTGCTCCTCAGCAACGGAACCCTGCACGTAGGCGATATCGTATTGGCAGGCACCAACTACGGTCGTGTAAAGGCCATGTTGGACGAGCGTGGCCGTCGTGTCGAGAAGATCGGTCCTGCTCAGGCAGCCACTATTCTGGGCTTGAACGGCGCTCCTCAGGCCGGTGATACCTTCCATGTGATGGATTCCGACCAGGAGGCACGTGAGATTGCTACCAAGCGTGAACAGTTGGCTCGCGAGCAGGGCTTGCGTACCATGAAGCGTTTCGACCTCACCGAACTGGGCCGTCGTATTGCCCTGGGCGACTTCAAGGAACTCAACCTTATTGTCAAGGGCGACGTGGACGGTTCTATCGAGGCCCTGAGCGACTCACTCATCAAGCTCTCTACCGAGAAGATTCAGGTGAACGTCATCTACAAGGCAGTCGGTCAGATCAGCGAGAGCGATGTCAATATGGCCGCCGCAGCCGAGAACTGCTTCATCGTCGGTTTCCAGGTACGTCCCAGTGCTGCTGCCCGTAAGCTGGCCGAACAGATGGGGGTAGATATCCGTCTGTACAGCGTCATCTACGATGCCATCGAAGAGGTAACCGATGCTATGGAGGGTATGCTCAGTCCCGAAATCAAGGAAGAGGTAACCGCTCAGGTAGAGGTTCGTCAGGTATATCATATCAGCAAGGTAGGTGTCGTAGCCGGAGCTTATGTAATAGAGGGTAAGGTCAACCGTACCAACAAGGCCCGCGTCATTCGCGACGGTATTGTTATCCACACCGGCTCCATCCTTGCCCTGAAGCGTTTCAAGGACGATGTGAAGGAGGTTACCACAAACTTCGAGTGCGGTATCTCTCTGGTCAACTACAACGACCTTCGCGAGGGTGACATCCTCGAGACCTTCCAGGAGGTAGAGATCAAGGCTAAGTTATGATTTGGGTCGAGGTAGCTTGTGCCTGTGCGCTACTGTACGGGCTGATAAAGGGATGGATAAACGGCCTTTTCAAGGAGCTGGTCTCTTCAGGCGGCTTCCTGACAGGTCTTGGAGCAGCATACGTCTATTATAAGACCGTAGGTTGCAGCATTACGGAGTTTATCATCATCACCCTCGCTACCCCCCTTGTCTTAGGTCTGTTGGCCACCATCCTCACCAAGGTGTTGGACAAAGTTCCTGTAGCCGGTTTCATCAACCACCTTTTGGGTGCCATCTTAGGAGTTGTCAAGTGGGGCCTGATTGCAGGCTTCATCCTGCTCCTCCTCGAGAAGCTGGAACCGCTGAAGGAGTATATTCCCAACCTCACCAGCCACCTGGATTCGCTAAAGGAACATGTGACACAGCTGATGAATCTGATAAAATAAAGACTGGTTTACAATAGAAAGAAAAAAGGCATCCGGAAATGGGTGCCTTTTTCTGTTATTTACCACTTTATGATTTCTGCGTCACCAAAGGCTTCATAGCCGTTGATAAGGATTCTGTCTCCTGGGTTCAGACCGCTGATGACTTCGTAATGCTCTGCATTCTGTCGGCCCAACTTGATGGGGGTGCGTCGGGCACTATGACCTTTCTCATCCACCTTCATGACCCATTGTCCGCTTGTCTGTGTATAGAAGTTGCCACGAGGGATGATAAGACGACGTTCCGGTTTTCCCAATTCTATTTGCAGTCTTAATGTTTGTCCTATGCGCCAGTTCTCCTCCTCTCCTATAGGTCTCATGGGACTCATGGACCTTCTGAGTTCTATGGCAAAGCTGTGGTCTTGCACCTGCGGCGTGGTATGGCTGACCTCAAAGGCATACTTATGGCCTTTCTGGATAGCTGTTGCAGAGAGCCCTGTCTGGATGCGGTCTATGTAATATTCGTTCAGTCGGGCGGTAACCTTGTAGTCGGTTAGTACGCCTATCTCGCCTACTTGCTCACCTGCCGAGACTTGTGCCCCGATGGTAGCATTCAGGTTACCTATCTGTCCGTCGGTAGGAGCAAGAACGACAAGGGCATCACGGCGTTTGTTGCTGTTCTCCAGCTTTTGCGCCTCGATAGCCATCTGTTGCTGGATAAGCTGACGGTTAATTACGTTCAGCACGGAATCCTGATGTAAGCTCTCGATGTTTAGCAAGGTGCGACGACGGTTGTACTCGTATTCGTCACTTGCTACCTCCAACTGTGCTTTACTTCTGACACCCATACGCGCCTCTTCTTCTGCCAGCTCGAAGTCCTTGCTTATTTTTTTCAGCTCGAAGTTGGCCTGTAACGCCTGGCTGCGCAGGGTGATGCTTTTCTGCTGCATCTCGATGAGTTGCTGACGATGCTGCATCTGTTGCAGCTCGTAACTCTGTCGCTCCGCAGCCATTTCCTCCAACACTTTTGGGTTGGATAGAATGAGAATGGTATCACCGCGTTTCAGTATATCACCGTTATGGCAACAGATACGCTCCACCGTTCCGCCTTCTTTGGCATTCACTCGCATACTGGTGGCAGGACATACCACACCGTTCACATCGATGTACTCCAGAAAATCACCCTCGCTAACTGTGGCTATCTGCTCTTCGGCAATTTTTACTTTCAGCGTCCGCGGCCCCAGTTGCAGCACAAGGGCATATATAATCAGACCTGCGAGCACCGTCCCACCGATTATATACATGCGGTACTTTACGTACCAAGGCTTTTTAGGTAACTTTATATCCACTTCTGTTATTTACTATTTAATGATTTACGATTTACCTCTTCCATCTTCCATCAGACTTCAGACTTCCTACTTCAGCCTTCTTCACTCTTCATTCTTCAGCGTCAGGCTCCTCAGTCCATAGTATAAACTCCAATAGGTTTGCAGGGAACCGATAAAGGCTCGCTGTGCCTTGTCCTTCTCGCTGATGCTGGTATTGAACTCCAGTAGTGTCGTGCGCCCTTGCACATACAGCCAGCGTGCTACTTCGTAGCGGCGAAGGGCTGTCTCTCTTGTCTTGTAGGCAATGCGTACGCGATAGCCTTGCAAGTTGTATTGACGTACCATTTTCAGTACGTTCAGCCGAAAGTCCTCCATAGCCTGGTCGCTTTGCGTCTGTGTCAGTTCCAGCCTCGACTTTGCCACGCGCACTTGTCCCTTTCCCCGTCCCCAGTCCAAGAGCGGTAGCGACAAAGTCAGGCTGCCATACTGCTGGTTCAATGGTTTCGAATAAGCTTCTCCCAATGTTGTTCCCGTCTGAGAAAGACCGAACTTCACGTACAGGTCAGCTTTCAGGCCGCGATTAGCCTTGGCTGCAGCGAGCGAGCTCTGGCTCTCTATGATGTTAAGACGGAACTGATCGGGATCGGGGTTGTTCTCTAAAGCCAGCGCCAAGGCTTCCTCTGCATCATACATTGTGTCGTGAATCAGCGTGTCGGGAACCACCTTCAGCGTCACAGGATCCTTTATTCCCAAGTACGACTTCAGCGTCAGCATCGACTCCTCCACTTCTGCCTCAGCATTAAGCTGGTTGGTTTCCTCGGTCAGTCGGTTCACCTCCAGTTGCAGCATCTCATTTTCTGTGATACTTCCTCGTTCATAGCGGCTGCGTGCATATCGGTGCAGGGTATCGCTTACCGCATAGTTCTGTCGGGCGATGTCCAGGTCGGTCTGTGCCGAAGCCAGCATGAAGAAGTAGCTGCTGGCTCGTGAGGCCACCAGTTCCATTGTCTCGTTGTACTGTTTCCTGGCCATACGTACCCGCAATGGTTCTGTGCGTTTTGCCCACTTTAGGCTGTTGTGCCCCAAAAGGCTTTGCTGATAGCCGATAGAGAAGGGCACTGTGCTGTAGCCGTGTGTGTGTTGCTCAAACTCGTCCTGACGGTAGAGGCTACTGCTCACGAAGAGCGTGCCGCCCGTCAATGCTATATTCTGCTTGATGCTTAGCGAAAGGTCGGTGCTCAACTGGTTCTGCCGCACAAAAACATTGGTACCATCGGGTTGCGTGATGCTACTGACCTGACGGTTCAGCGAAGGCGATGACGAGAGCGATACCGACGGCAGGTAGTTGGCCTGATAGTAGCGGTAGTTCCATTCTGCCGCCTCCAACTGATGCTTTGCCGCCAGTGCGTCTGCCGACTGTTGTTGTGCCAAGGCAATACATTTGTCCAGGGACAGGCAAAGCGTGTCCTGGGCGAATGAGTGAAGAGTGAAGAGTGAAGAGTGAAAAATAAGGATTACCATTGTCCTTGTAAGACAACAGCTCACGTTGGCAGCATTCTTTTTAAGTTCGTATGTCATAGCGGCAGCAAATTCTTCACTCTTCATTCTTAATTCTTCACTTACAATTCTACTTCCTGTACAATCTGTCCGTCGGATAGGTTGATGATGCGCTGGGCGTATGAGGCATCACGCTGCGAGTGAGTCACCATTACGATGGTGGCGCCTTCGTCGTGCAACTGGCTGAGCAGATCTATTACCTCGCGACCGTTCTTGGAGTCGAGGTTACCTGTGGGCTCGTCGGCAAGGATGAGCTTGGGACGCGAAACTACGGCACGTGCGATTGCCACACGCTGCTGCTGACCGCCGCTGAGCTGACGGGGAAAATGCTTGGCGCGATGGCTGATGTCCATACGGCGCATTGCTTCCTCTACTCGCTTACGTCGCTCGGCCTTCGGCAGTCGCATGTAGAGCAGCGGCAGTTCGATGTTCTCCTCAACGCTGAGGTCATCGATGAGGTTGAAGCTCTGGAAGACGAAGCCGATGAGTCCTTTGCGCAGCTTGTCGCGTTCGGGTTCGCTGAGTGGTGTCACATCCTGTCCGCCGAGCAGATATTGTCCGCCTGTAGGGGCATCCAGGAGTCCGAGGATGTTCAGCAATGTTGATTTACCGCAGCCGCTGGGGCCCATGATGGCGACGAACTCGCCTTCGTTGATTTCAAGGTTCACGCCGTTCAGGGCGATAGTGCGCACCTCTTCTGTAGTAAATGCGCGCTGGAGGTTGATGGTCTTGATAAAAGACCCTCCCCTTACCCCTCCCTCTATGGAGGGGAGTGATTGTGTTAGACTTGATGTTTTCTTTTCCATAATGATATATTATTAAATGGTTTATAATAGTATTTCTCCCCTCCATATTTAGCGAATGGGGTCTTTAGAGTAGCCACTAAATGTGGCTGCGGCCCCACAGAGGGGAGAGAGTTCCCACTCTCGACGGTGTTCGGGTTGGGGGTGAGGCTTTAGTTCTCTTTCAACACTTCATACGGCCTTATTCTTGTGGCCTTCCACACTTGCTGCCAGAGCGTCAGGGCGCAAAGTAGCAGGACGATGAGGATGCTCAGGAGGGGAATCCACCAGGCGATGGTGGCGTGGATGGTATAGTAGCGCGTTATTAGCTGGTGCAAGCCGATGAGCGAGACGGGGATGCTGACAGCAGCAGCTACAGCCAATATAATAAGGTAGCGGCGTGAGAGCAGCAAGGCAATGTCGAGGAAGGTGGCGCCATTGACCTTACGGAGTGCTATCTCGCGGTAACGGCGGCGCACATCGAACATCATCAGGCCCAGCACGCCCAGACAAGTGACGGCAATCGCCAGGAACGAGAAAGTGAAGAAGATACGGGCTGTTCGACGGTCCTCGCGGTATTGGTTTTTCAGGTCGTCGCTGAGCCGACGTACGTCCATGTTTCCAAGATCAAAGAGTTCTTTCTTCGTTTCCATGATGAACTGGCGAGCATCTTCCTCACAGCCAGGCTCCGCCTCCACCAAGTATTCAAAGGAAGTCCATGGGGAGTGGAAGTCCAAATTCTCATTATAGATAAAGACCGCACCTTTTATTGGGTCGGATAGGCGACCGGGATGGAAGTCCTTCATGATGCCCACGATGTCGAAGCCGACAGTCACATCCTCGTTGTTGTCTATTACGAGGCTTTTGCTCAGGGGAACCTTCTCTGTGTGCCAGTTTTTGATGCCCAACTGCTTGAGTGCCGTCTCGTTCAGGATGCAATGGGTTGCCCCCCTATCGAGCGAGTCGCAGAACATGCGCCCTTCCTTCATGCTGAGACCTGTCATCTCGAATTGGTTGGGTGAAATATGTGTACAATGAAGTTCCACGCTGTTCCCGTTCATCTCAACCGGGATTTCTCCCAGGAGGGCATCTCTTCGGAAGAGCAGGAAGTCAATGCTATTGTCGATGCGGCGAATATAGGAACTCTCGGCCAGTCGATTTAGCATGACGGCTTTTGTATCGATTACATTTTTCCACCATTCATTAGCATCCTCCAAACTGTTGAAGGACATACCATTCATAGTGTCCCATTGACCGGGGAATGTCAGCAGATGCTCCGTCCTGTAGCCTGGGTCGGTGTCCATCATGAAATGCAATTGCCGCATCAGATAAAGACTTACGGTGATGAGGGTGATGGAGATGAAGTATTGGAGGCCTACCCCAAGCCCCTCGAGCCTCACCCCAACCCCTCTCCGAGGAGAGGGGCTTCCTGTCGCGAGAGACTCCCCTCTCCTCGGAGAGGGGTTGGGGGTGAGGCTGGATATGAGGGGCAGGCCTAAGACAATAAACAATGTGAGCCCCACATCGAACGTCCGCTGCGGCAAGACCTCAATATTATAATAGGTGGCGAGCAGTGGCTCCGTCAGTTCAACCACCGTCCATACGCCAATCATGGTGAGCAGGGCAAGCAGGAACGTCTCGGCATAGAGCTGGCAGAAGATGTCCCAGCGCGATGCACCGAAGATGCGACGCACTTGCAGCTCGTGACGGCGATGCGAACGCATGACCGCATAGAGGTTCAGGAAATTAAAGAGGCCCACCAGGAAAAGCAGAATACCAACAATGAGGAGCATCCACATGTGAGAAGAGGGGCAGATTGGCGATATGCTGGGCACCTTGTCAAAGATGTTCAGCACCTTTTCGTAAGCTGTGCGACCATAGGGGATAAGACGGAAGGTTTCCTTGTACTGCTCCCATACCTCTATGGGCTTTTGCACGGAGTTAAAGTCTTCCATGTGGGCGCCCTTGTTCAGGCGGACGATGGCGAACGAGGTGTTGACGTTGTCGGTTACCCTGTAACTGTTTACCGCCAGATCGAACTTCAGAAGGCTTTTGGTGCATGGCTGGCGGAATATGCCAACGATACGATAGATAATGTTGCGATTGAAAGCGAGCGTCTTCCCCACAGCACTCTCGCCTGGGAAGATACGGTTTGCCAGTTCTTCGCTGATGATGGCATCTTCCGGCGTCTTTATCTGTAGTGTTCCCTCGAGAGGTTGCAACGGATATATCTGGCAGAACATCGTATCCACATATATGGCATTGACATTATACCACTCCTTCTCTTCGGTCTGAAGCGGAGCAGGCTCATTGCGCAGATGGACGTCTGTCCAGCTCTCCACAGCGCTGCTCGTCTGCTGTGGCCGAGGCTTCTTGTCACGGTCAGAAATCTGCCCCGTGTTGGGGTAGAATTGTCCGTCCCCGTACTCCGATGTCAAGATGTAAGTCCTGTCGAGGTCTGGCATCCAATGGTCGATGGTCCACTCCTGATAGAGGTAGCGTGCGATGATGATAGTTCCGCTGAGGGAGATGATGAGGCCCAGCAGCGAGAGGGCGGTGTAGCCCTTCATTCGGGAGATGATTCGAAATGCTTGTTTCATATTGTTTTAGTTGACAAGTTAATCCCCTCCCCTTTGGGGGAGGTCGGGAGAGGGGCCTAATTCTCTTTTAATACTTCATAGGGTTTGATTCTTGTTGCCTTCCATACTTGTTGCCAGAGCGTCAGGGCGCAGAGGAGCAGCACGATGGCAATGCTCACGAGCGGAATCCACCAGGCGATGGTGGCGTGGATGGTATAGTAGCGCGTTATCAGCTGGTGCAGGCCGATGAGCGAGACGGGAATGCTGACG
>CADAWW010000023.1 GCA_902791675.1 uncultured Bacteroidales bacterium | reverse complement strand
ATAATGCAAGTTCTTATTTCTAAACGTGTTCATCTGGCCATAGAAGAATTCTATGACATTGCTCTTCAGTACCATCCCGCTCTTGATGAGATAACTGTAGTTAAGAAAATGCAGCGCCTTTATGATGCTATGGAGTCGCTAGGACAATATGCGCACATTTATCCGCTTGCTCGTTATAAAAACGATTGGATAAAGAAAGGCTACCAGGAATTTATCTGTGAGGATTTCCATTTTGCATATACAATCGCAGAAAATGAATATGGTGAGGAAATCGTATTAATTGAAGACGCGTGTCATAGTCTCCTTTATCATAATTGAATTTCCATAGATTTTATATTGTTGCAGAAAAAAATTTTTTTGTTCTATGGAGATCATGACTCCTTTGTTTCGTGGTTTTGTGTCTCCTTGATTCCATATCTTTCGCAATAAGAGAAACGCCGTATTGCTAAAACAGTTATTATTAACTAGAGTCTAAAGTCTAATAAAGATTCCGTGTATTCGTAAATCCGTAGTTCCGTGAATCCTTTTCAGCAGAAAAACACCCGTTTTCTTTGTGCATATTGGAATAATTGTTATTTTTGCAACGTAACATCACGAAATACCATTAATTATTTGCTTGCCTATGAAGATTGCCAATGAACTAAAGGGCCAGATAGTCTTGGTAAAAAAAAAGATAAAAGCAATTTACTCAGATAAGGGGATTTCCTTTGCTGTTTCTTTTATTGTTTTGTTTCTTTTCTTCGGCTGTCAGGCACGCAATGAGGAATCCAATCTATTGCTGAACGAGAATGAAACATGTTTCAACGAAAAACTAGTGTCTATCACGAAGAATGGAGATAAATACTATATTGGCACAGAATCTTCAGGTCGAATATATGTCTATTTACCAGAGAAGAATAGTTTAATTGACACATTAAACATAGACTGTGGCCGCATTTATCAAGTTAAGCAAACAAATGACGCCGATACTTTCTTTGTAGGCACCCAAAATATGGGACTAAAGAAAACACATCAGCGTGGGGACAGCCTGATTACAGACATCACATACAAAATAAAGGGCAAGGGCGACCGTTATTCTTGTTATGACATCTTTTTTGACTGCGATACCGTTTACGCCATGACTTCGCATGGAATATTTTCCGTCGGAGAGTCTTACACTTTGGATAGTATTTTTACTCACACTGACCCAAACGGCGTACCTAACCCATTAGTTGCCAATAATATGGTTAAGCCCAATAGTTATTTATTTGCCGCAACAGACTCAGGTGTTGTCGTTATAAAAAACCATGAGGTTGTTGATACTATTGCCGTAAAGATAAAAATAAAGAATGTTGCTTATCATGACAGCTTCATCTATGCTCTCGGTGATTGTCTTTACAAGGTTGACCCAGGCAGCCGAAAAGTTGTTGACACATTCAAGTTAAAGGCTCCTGCAAAATATTACTTCTATGCCGATAGCATCCATCACTTCCTGTCTGACAGCTATATAGTACTTGCCCATGATAGCGTCCTGCATAAGCCAGAACAGCACAAAAAGGTGAATACTCGAAGGAAATTGTCTTTGGAAGGACACAATGTCATTGCCGATGGCAAAGAATACAGCTTACTTGTCGCCGAGAATGCCCTGTGGCAGATGGGACACCACTACCCGAGTGTGTTTGGTAACTTGAAGAAAGAGGGTGGCGTGAAATTGGCGTGTACCGATGGAAAGTCAGCCTATTTCCTTGTAGGCAAAAAAGTCTATAAGTTAGGCGCTAATAATGTGGCGGAAGAGGTACTTGAACTGAAAGAGAATGGTGAGATTAGATTAATGGAGTGTAATCTGAACGGTGATAGCATTTACTATGTAAATAATGGTGACAGTGTGTTTCGCCAAAGCTTAAAACAAGGTAATCCCGAGTTGATTGGAAAATCAGACAAAGAGATTACAGCCATGTGTGTCCACAATTCAGTCGGAAATGGCGTTATCCTGGGCGTTCGCGACGGCCTTTTATACATGGAAAAGCAAAAAATACCAGAACCCATTACCCTTGAAATGAATAATGGTAACAAAGACACTATTCCGTATATTCGTCGATTTGCCGTAACAGAATCTAACTACTATGTGCCAACGATGAACGAGGGAATCTTTTTTGGTAAAGGGAAAAGCCTTACATTCCTTGGAGATACACGTTCCATACAGTCTATTCGTGATGTAGTATGCCCAAATCCGGACAATGCAGCCATTCTGTTTTGGCTAACGAACAAATATCTGTATCTTAGCAGAAATGACAGTGTTCCGAACATAAATTACGGTTCACGTCTTTTCGTTTCCCATCTGGACACAGGCATGGTGGTTTGTATTCCTGGGGAAATCAGGGGGATGAGAGTCCTTAGGCTTAATGAGAATCATTCAATTCTTAAAGACACCATTCTGTTTTCAGACATGGCATATCGACCTGAAAGTTCGTTGATGCTTAATGACACGCTCTATTTAGGAGGACAATCAGGTGTCATAGCATTTAGTAATGAAGATGTCAAGAAAACGTTTAAAGAGAAAAAAAGCCTGAAGTATCACTATGTGGAGTTTAAAGATAAAGAAGAAAGACAATCATTTGTTATTTATTTGTCTTTCTTAGCTGTTTTGATTATTGTCATTATTTGCTATGTGAGATATAGAGTCCATAAAGTTAAAATAAAAGAAATAAAAAAGAAACGTAATAAGCTTGATTCATTATTGGAAAGTAATGCTGGTGCAGCGGAGGTGTTCAATGACAAATTTAAAAGTATCAATGAAAGGATAAATAAATGGCAATTTTTGGGGGTATTTGTCAAAGAAAAGAAATTAAATGATATATCAAATGACCTTGACAGTCTCGACAAACAGGTACAGGATTACCTTAATAATGAATCTATTAATAAAAAGGTAGGTGAAAGGGTGCGTAGTCGAATCGAGCATCTGAAGCAACGTTCCGATGGAATTAAGTCACAATTGGACAATGATGGCGGCGCAGTGGATAAGTTCCAAACTGACATGGAGAGTATCAGCACTAGAATAGCTAAGATTCAAGAGGCTTCTCCTGAATCAGTTAGCGATGATGAATTAAATAAAATATCAAAAGACATTATTAGTCTCAACAAAAAGGTACAGGATTACCTTAATAATGAATCTATTAATAAAAAGGTAGGTGAAAGGGTGCGTAATCGAATCGAGCATCTGAAGCAACGTTCCGATGGAATTAAGTCACAATTGGACAATGATGGCGGAGCTGCGGATAAGTTCCAAACTGACATGGAGAGTATCAGCACTAGAATAGCTAAGATTCAAGAGGCTTCTCCTGAATCAGTTAGTGATGATGAATTAAATGAAATATCAAATGACCTTGGCAGTCTCGATAAACAGCTACATGAGTACATTAATGGGAAGACTAAGGAACTCAAAAAAAAATCAACTACGGTTTTTTCTCAATATGTACTGAATCCGAAGTGTGCAACGAAAGTGATTGAAAAACTCCATGAATATATAGACCCATTAACAGAGCCAAAGGATATTATGATACGTATTCGTGCTGCTATAGAAGCAAAAGCTCTTGACAAACCTAAGTGGGAGACATTCTGTGCGGAGTTTGACCCAGATAAGAAAAAAAAGATAAGTAAATCTTCTTTCAACAATTATTTAAATGAGGCTTACGATTATTATGAAGATATAACTAAGAGTAATACTTTTAAAATAATAAAGAAAGCCTTTGAAGATTTAATACAAGCTTCATAAGTAGTTCTTCTCTTGCAAAGAACAACCTAAGAAACTTGAGCTACATTCTTCTTGTTTCAGGCATTTTTCTTTGGTCGTTATTGGTATTTATTGGTCATTTCTGGTCGCCAGAAATGACCATTTTTTTTCTATCCATATTACCAAAAAAAAAGCATATATTTGCAGCGTGATAATCAATCACCAACTGAACATAGATGCGGTAAGACACTAGAAACAACAATCGGGGGATGCCGAAAAACCGATCAGTATATTAACAAAGCAGAGTAGGCCATAACAAAAACTTACAATTATGAGACAGTGTTTATTGACGATGTTTGCAATAATCTTTGCAACATCAGTTTCAGCAAGTGAGATGCAGACTGCCCCCAAGGGCAAGTATCCGTATCCTATTGAGGTGACGAAGGCTCCATCATGGCCATTCCCTGAGTCCAAGTACCCCAAACTACCAGTTTATCCGACGCACAAGGAAGCAAAATACCCGCTCCATAGTTGGCCAAGCTGTTAGTCCTCTAAACCACTCCTGCACCCGGCATTGGGTGCAGGATTAAAGAAAGACATCACATAACCAGTAACAATTAAAGAAAGATGGAATATATAATTATCGTCTTAAGAGTGATTATCTTAGTAGTGGTATCTACAATCTTCCTGGGCATTATATACATCTTTGTTATGATGGCTAGCGAGGACGATGAGGGAAATCGGTCCGTCAAAACGTTCTTCCTAAATGTAGGCTCATGTTTAGTAGACTTGTGCAAACTCGTTGTGTATGTCGCTGTTTTATTAGCCTTTGTATGGTGTTGCTCATTCATCACACAGCCTCCATGTGTTACTTTAGTAAAAAAGGCAGATGATGTGTACTTGCTTTCAGACACATTAATGGTATGCGATTCTAACGATTCCACGGCATATTATACAGTGAAAAGTATGTCGAAGACCGACACTCCTGGAAGGTTGACGCGCTGCATCCTATGTGGACGAATTTATAAGCTTCACAGCCGCTGGCTTAATGAAGAAGAGAGGCGGTTGAAACAAATAAACGATGAAATAAATAGTGAAATCGTCACTGGATTACTCGTCGACCCTCTTTAATTTACAAACGACACATATTAATAAACTTCTAAAAACAACAATTTTTATGAAATCAATCACTTTCTTTGTAATGCTGTTTGTTGCAACAGCCTCAATGGGACAAGTTCCCCACTTCCTTACTCCGCAGGAAGCTGTTATCGACACTATTTTTATTGGTAGTCCCCCAGCTTATGGTTCTTTATTGTTTGCTAACGATATGGCCATTTACCAATGGGGTAAAAGTATTAGGAACAGTGAACGTGGCCGACAGGCAGTAAAGGATGCAGATGCTAGTGCTCAGAATTTATGTTCTGTCTTTTCTGAAGCATTTGGTTACACTCTGTCAGAAAGTAAGACACCTGAGATTTTTAAATTAATCCTTTACATGAAAGAAGATGTTGGGACATATTCGACTCAAGCCAGTAAATCCACTATGCGCGATCGTCCATTTGTCCTCATGGGGGAATCCTCTGGTGTTCCTGAACAGGAGAAAGAACTTCGAAATACAGGCTCCTTTGTCTCTGGACATGCAGCTATTGGAGTTGCCGTTTCTATGGCTTTGGCATGTATCAATATAAAGCGACAAAATGAACTCTATAAGAGAGGCGTTGCCTATGGCCTGAGTCGAGCAATTATCGGTATGCATTGGATGTCAGACATCCAATGTGGTCAGCTGGTCGGATCCTTGACTTTTCCTAGTCTTTTAAACAATCAGTCTTTCCTTGAACAATTAAATCGTGCGAAAGAAGAGTTCAAAAAATTGTCGGAAATGCAAGAAACATCATACCACCAAGTTAGGCGTTTGCCAAAGGGGGTTGATTAACAATACTACAAGGAGTATCATGTTCCATATCACGCTTCATGGTACTCCTTGTAGAAAACTATATACATTAAGACGAAGATGTGATTTAGACAATAACAATAAACCGTACAATTATGATTACAATTATTAGAATAATAGGCTATATCGCTATTGGTGCTGGAACATTATTGATAGTGGAAAACCATCGCACTCTTAGCGTCTATATCGCAATGGGATTATGGCTATTCATAATAATTATTCGTCTGTTTTTAGATGAATTCTCTAAAATACATACCGATTTAAAAATCTATGGGTGGATTTATTATGCACTATTC
The DNA here is from genome assembly GCA_902791675.1 of uncultured Bacteroidales bacterium. GTDB lineage: Bacteria > Bacteroidota > Bacteroidia > Bacteroidales > Bacteroidaceae > Physcousia. Next base: position 14,069 of record CADAWW010000023.1, on the reverse strand, counting down.
TTCTGCTATTTGTTTTTTGGGACAGTTCATGTAAAAAATATAGATGCAAGCCATGTGGCATTGTATAGTCCCCTATGGCAAAAAATAGATGAAGGTGAAAAAGTTGACACCTTATCGCTCCGTAGTCATGTTGATTGTGAATATTACTCTCATTCGGAACACTATGAAGAGTTCTATTTCCTCACAGTTAGAGATAGCATACATATTTATAATCGGTTGGGGTTGAAGATGAAAATCGACAAGGATAGACATTCAATCATCCAACAATCGTATTATGGGGTTCTTGTGGATTTAATAGATGCTGATGGTCACGTGTACTCTCTTGATGGGGAACTCGTAGATGATAACTGGAGGCCTAGAATCCATGACACCACACCTATTGACAACACAAATTTGTAACAGGAAGTGTTAAATCTGGAATTCATTGAAAAATAACAAATAAAAACACCAATAAACAGTAATAATATGAATTACAAAACAGAGATCTTGGAGAAACTGGAAGAATTCCAGTCGTCGTCAAAAAAATTGCTTGTCCTCATTAATAGGCTTTGTACCAAACATGGGATTAAGGTGCACAGTTTCTTTACGGTGATCGAACCTTTTTTCTCAGAACAACCATATCAAGTTCAAATGGAAATTGACGGTCTTCTGCTAGGAGGCTGGCTCGAAGTCATTGGTGATGAAATAAAAGCTATCAAGGAATACGAAGAAATCATAAGTGACATAGAGATTGAAGATGATCCAATGTCAGAAATTCTAGAAAGACTCGTAGAACTGACAACGACGGCACCATGTGATGACCTCTTGAGCAAAACACCGTATATGAGGATGGGGTTCTCCATACTACAGTATTGCCAAGAACATGACTGCTTAGGATTTGGTTCAGATGTTGATGCAGATGCTTATGGTAGGCTTGCTGTCAACATTGCACAGAACATAGGCTTGACGAGTTCTCTCGGCAATGTTCACCAATTGTACGACCTCCCTATATACAAAATATTGGAACACGCTCGTATGCGCGTTGATTACAATTCATCTGTATATGCTCGTATCTGTTTAGCTTTTGCCTCTATTCAAAATCAGGTTTTCGAATATGAAGGTGCCAGCAGATACATTGAAGAGGCCAGAAAAATTGCCATCAGACAAGGCATTACCGATTCGGAAGTTGAAGTCTTTATAGTAAAGTCTGACATATTGTTGAACCAAGGTTTGTTTGCAAATAGCTTGGCGAACCTCAAGCTTGCCTGGGACACCAACATTTTACTTCACGGCGAAGAAGGTTGTGTTGAAAACATAGAAGTCGGACTCAGAATAGCTAACATTTGTCTTATCTTGCATGATAAGAAAACGTGCCAGCAATGGCTGGGGAGGATTACACATAATCTGCCAACATATAATGAGTTCAATATCTTCAAAATATTAATAGACGCAGGGCTTCAAGAAGAGCCTATGCTGGCTGAACAACTATTTGATGAAGCTGAGCTCATATCGTGGCGCTTATACGGCTACATACAGCCGGAAATTCACAAAACAAGGTCTATATATTTAGAAAGCAGAGGAAGGTACGAAGAAGCTGATCTCGAGTATATGAAATACTCTCGTCAAATACGTTCCTTATATGGGTTCACAACCAATGGCGACCTTGCTATATCTTTAGCAAGCCGAATCATGACGTGTATTCATAAAGGGGCGATGCAGACTGCAGTCAACTTAAACGCCCTTGCAATTGACTTATGCCCTGCCGATGGCCCACAGTTTTCATTCGGTGCTAGAGTTAGTCAATATCTTGCTATAGCTTCTACATACTGTGCAACACATGAATATGTCCTGAGCTGTGCATATTCTGAAGCAGTACTAGAGCAGATAAGAAAATATGTAAACGTGTCTAGTGCTGTTGTTACCAAGGTAAAGGATATCTTTGGTTCTGAAGAAGAAATCCCCGCATCTGTATTTGCTGTAGACCTAATCAGACAAGCATATCGAATAAAGATAGATGTTGCAATAGCCGAAGGTCATTATGAGAATGCAAAAAGCCTGTGTTTGGAATGTTTGAATCAGGTTCGCGCATCTGATGAAGAGTGTTTCCTCCTCACAAGCCTTGGTTATGTGTACAGTAAACTGAGGCAAACAGAAAATGCCATAAAAACATGGAAACTGGCTGCCGAAACTAGTGGTGACAATGCTTTGGAAATAGCTGCGGAATCAGCATGGTTTGCTTATGATTCAGGACAATTAGATGTTGCACTCGATATAATATACGAAGCGACAGAAAAGCCACTACCTTCTTCTGCAAGCTATTCTTCCTTCCTCACTTTTGCAAGTATTTGCTCAGCAGCTGGCTTAAAAGAAGATCAAGAAAGGTTCTTTGCTACGGCGAGAAAGCTCGCTCATGGCAGAATCCAACGAACTAGATGCCTCTATTTTCAAGCATTAGAACAGCAGGATATAGATGCAATTGAAAAATTAAAAAAGTCGATACTCTGCCCTCCAGACTCCTCGCTTTGCGTCGACGAGGAACTGGCCTTTAAATTTAAAGCTTTGGCAGAGAATAAGCATTCGTGGGGCGATCTCGGTGGTGCAAAAACGGCTGCGGCCCAGGCGGTTAGGCTTTTCCCTGCAGACAACGCGGAGTTTTGTGAAGATTTTAGTGATCTCTTATAATAACAAAATATTACTAACCATTTAAAAGTTTAAAACATGGACGATGATTATTTATACTCTTTAACTGAAGAGGAGTTAAAGGGGCTTGTTAAAGCGTGGGAAGGCTCATGGCTTCCAATTCTTCTGTTCGCAATATATATGTGTATATTCATAATTTTACTCTTATTGTAACCTCTTTTCCGGGGATGTGATGCATATCCTCGCTTTATAACAGATAAAAACCTTTAATTCTTTTGATTATGTCAGCAGTAGAAATTATATTTTTAATATTTATCTTTGTCGTTGTTCTTTTAGTTATTGCTAAAGAGTGGGACGTTCTTTACTTTATCTTGTTTTACTTAGCGTGTTCAGTTTTTGTCTTTATTTACTTAGAGGTAACTGAATATTATAAACAACCTCCTAAGGACCTAAATATTACGAAGACGGAGACCGGATTTCTGTATAGCAGTAGCGAATACAAGTGTTATGGTAACGACGAATATTACACGGTTCTCATGAAAGATTCTCTATCAAAGCCAACTAGAAGAGACAGATGTACTTGGTGTAATGAGGTTTTTCGTATGCATTATGCGGTGTATACGGAAGAGGAGTTGGAGATGAAAAACAAATCAAAGGATGCATGTCTCGATTATTCGCCATACTAGTAATGCCTGTATTTGTGAAGTGAACACCGAAAGTTTTAGTGTAACTTTCGGGAACACTTCATTGTCTGAATCAAAGTTCTAATCATAATAATTTTTTCAAAGTAAATATTTTTTAATATGAAACGTAATTGCTATCTTTTTTTCTTATCATTTGTACTTCTTGGGTGCCGAAATGTCGCATATGAATATGAAGTAGATGAACCAAAAACTGCCCTTGAATCTTCTAGGTTATTAAGGTTTAGGTTTGCGCAAGCTGTTCAAGGTACGCCACTGGAAGTGCCTCTTCTTGAGGAAAGTGATTCAACAGTGTTCGTAATGCCAGTCTCCGACGACAAGGAAAACATAAAAATTGATCGATTCTATCTTGTAGACTACACAAATCGAAATGCGTTTTCTTTTGAAGATGACATTTACTTGATCAATCGAATTGAAAAAATTAAGGCATCAGACGACACTACCATTAAGTATGTCGCAGTCGTCACAAGTATTCGTAACAATTCGGAACATCGATATGACTTAGAATGGTTTGACTTTCAAAAAATGTGGCGCTGGAAATGCCCATACACTGTAAAAGTCCCAGTTGTAACAGTTCTGAATCAATCGCACCAATCAGAGTGATAATTTTTCTGGGCATAACGTATAATAACAAATAAACAAAAAAATTGACGAGAATACATTTATATTTTTGTATATTTGTAATCAAAAAAAGAGAATTAATATGGGTTTTTTGAATTTTTCAAGAAAAGAACAACGCCCTCTTCAGAGAGTCATTTCTCCGAAGAGGGGCAGTTGAGTTATACTCCAGAGTGCATCAACAACCTTGCACCTAATGAAGTGTTTGTTTTCGGCAGTAATTTAAGAGGCTGGCATCAAGGTGGAGCAGCAAGGCATGCCTATAGATACTTTGGCGCGGTATGGGGGAAAGGTGTTGGCCTTCAGGGACAGTCATATGCTATTCCCACAATGCAGGGTGATATAAATACTATTCAACCTTATGTGGATGACTTCATTTCTTTTGCACGCGAACACCCAGAAAAAAGATTTCTTGTCACTCCAATAGGATGCGGTATTGCTGGTTTTTCTCCTGCCCAAATAGCCCCTCTCTTTAGCAGTGCGATTGAGGGTGCTAATAATAACATTATATTGCCATATGACTTCGTTCAGATTATCTTGAAAAGAAACAACAAATAAGATATGGAAGATAAAAGTCTGTTAGCCAGTTGGTATAAGAAAGAAGACGTGATGGTAGCAAAAATTCTTTCCAAAAATCAAGTCACCAAAATTGGAGTCAAAAACAGGGACTTAACTCGATACATGTCATGAATTAACTCGATACATGTCATGAGTTAACTCACCGCATTATACACGTAAATTCACATTACGTGGAGATAGGGAATAAATCATGAAGATTATCTCTGAATGGCGCAAAGGTGAGCAAGCCAATTTTTGCAGCTTATTTGTGATGATTTTCTAAGTTGTTTTCGAGCAAAAAAGTAGCTTAAATAAAAATTTTCCAAGTTGATTTTTCCCTCCTCCTGAATAAAGAAGAGGGAAGATGACTCTATTTCGACGATAACGTTAACGACAACCAGACTTCGTACGATAACGTTAACCTTAACGCTAACCAGACTTCGTACCTTATCCTTAACCCTAACCTTAACCAGTATGAGTGGTTCAAGGAGTTTAAGCCTTGGAATTGTTGACAGAATGATTTAAAGCTAAAGCTTAAACGTTTTTAGATACACTCATGTTGTGTATATTAATGGCAAAGATGAGCTTTTTTTAGCAAATGATGAGCGAATAAGGTAATTATTCATGCTTGGAATACTCATTCTGCATCTTTTATTTCTATCTTTGCCCTTGGAAAATAGAAATCTAATCATTATGCCTGCAAAGAGTCAACTTTTCCTTTCGAACGAGACAGTATTGCGCACTCTGTCCCATGAAGTCCACGAATGTCTTACACAAAATATTCTGCCGTTCTGGCTCAACAATATGCTTGACAAAAAACGTGGCGGCTGGTATGGGCGGATGACAGGACAGGGCGTGACAGAGAAAGATGCCCCTCGTGGTGCCATCCTCTATGCCCGGTTACTTTGGACCTTCAGTGCAGCATATCGCGTTTTGGGTGGAAAAGAGTTGTTGGATGCGGCAACAATGACCAAAGAATATATCCTGACTTATTTTGCAGACAGGGAATATGGCGGAACGTTTTGGAGTGTAACGGCCCAGGGCGAACCTTTGGATACAAAAAAACAGTTCTATGCTCAGGGATTCATGCTATACGGATTCTCGGAGTATGCACGTGCTACTGGCGATGAGGAAGCCTTGCGTTTTGCCGTCCAACTCTTCGACATTATTGAGAACCACGCATGGGACGGAAATAAAGGAGGCTATATCGAGGCTTGTAAACGCGATTGGCAACCCATCGATGACATGCGTCTCTCTGCCAAGGACGAGAACTATCCCAAGAGCCAGAATACACATCTTCATATTTTGGAACCCTATACCAATCTGTTGAGGACTGGCGTTGATTCTGCTTCTCCTGCCGTATTACGTCTAATATCTGTCTTCATAGAACACATCCTTAATCCCGACACACACCATCTAGACCTATTTTTCGATATGGACTGGAAGCGTATGAGTACAACGGAAAGCTATGGACACGATATAGAGTGCTCGTGGTTGTTACATGAAGCAGCACTTGTATTAGGCGACTCCAATATATTAAATAAAGTTGAACCCATCGTTTGTGAGGTGGCAAAGGCTAGCGAGAAGGGATTGCAGACGGACGGATCCATGATATACGAAGGAGAGCCTGACGGGTCACATTTCGACCGCGACCGCCACTGGTGGGTACAAGCCGAGGCCGTCGTAGGCTTTTTCAATCTCTATCAGCATTCTGGCGATAAAGCGGCACTTGATAAAGCATTGCAATTATGGGAATACATCAAGAACCGCCTCATCGACCAAGAGCACGGCGAATGGTACTGGAGCATCCGCAAGGACGGTAGCGTGAACCTTGATGAAGACCATGCCGGTTTCTGGAAATGCCCATACCACAATGGCCGCATGTGCATGGAACTCATAGAGCGCATTCGTACAATGCTCAACACATAAAACATATTATCGTTATGTCACAACCAGATTCTACCATAGCACCCGTAATACGAGAAATAACACCGCTTTCAGACAGCGACTGCTTCTACCTGGCCGACCGACACAAATCGTCGTTCGACTTTCCTATCCATAGCCATCCCGAATTCGAGCTTAATTTCATCGGGAATGGAGCGGGAGTGCAGCGAACTGTGGGAGATAACAGTGAAACAATTGGAGATTATGATCTGGTTCTTATCACTAGTCCGAACCTGGAACACGTATGGGAACAAGGTGACTGCCATAGCACAAACATCAGAGAGATCACGATACAGTTCACCTCTGATGTACTACCCGAGAGTTTACTCAGAAAGAACCAGTTCCATTCCATCCGTCAGATGCTGGAACGAGCCCGCCTGGGCCTTGCCTTTTCGCATCTGACCATCATGAAAATATATGGAAAATTAGATGAGCTGACACGTCAGCAACGCAGTTTCCATGCAGTCCTTAGTTTCTTTGAACTACTTTATGACCTATCGTTGGCTGATGACAGCCGCACATTATCCAGTTCCTCTTTTGCACGCATCAAAACGAGCAGCGACAGCCGCCGTGTCAACAAAGTTCAGCAGTATATTACAAGTCATTTCAGCGAAGAAGTGCGCCTGGAGCAACTTGCAGAACTGGCAGGGATGACACCTGTCGCATTTTCCCGCTTCTTTCATCAGCGTACAGGCCGCACTTTGTCGGAATATATTATCGAGATTCGTTTGGGCGTTGCTTCGAGAATGCTGATAGATTCGACTAAAATGGTAGCCGAAATATGTTATGACTGCGGTTTCAACACGCTCTCCAATTTCAACCGTCTGTTCCGCAAGCATAAAGGGTGTACCCCCACGGAGTTCCGAGAAAATTTCAACAAAAAGAAAATCATCATTTAAAAGAACTGTCTCATCAACGGTTAAAAAAGAGTCAGTCAATCCTAATAACACTCCGTATCTTTGCAGTCGTATAATAACATATAAAGCTATGAGGCCATGAGACGTTACACACTTTTCATACTCCTTGCCGCAATATCGGTTACTATAGAAGGCCAGATATCCCCGCAGCCCATTGACAGGGAGGCAACAGGTCCTACGCAGCAACTCTACCGCTACCTGCGCGAAAAAGTGTGGGGAAAACAAGTTCTTTCGGGCTGTCAGGCACGTTGGGATTATAACACCACGGATGCTGACGGCATCTATGAGCGTACTGGCAAATACCCTGCCATCAACATCTTTGACTTTCAGCACTTCCGGCAGCGCAATCTCAATTATATGGGTCCTACGGCCAAGGCCTGGCACGATGCCGGTGGTATCGTGGGATTTATCTGGCACTGGAGCGTGCCCATAGCTGCCGACCTATCAGCCAAGGAGGGTTTTGCATTTTACTCCCCAACTGGCTCCCAAGGCCGTCGCGGTACGCTCTTCTCACCACGCAGAGCTGTTCAGGCTAACACTCCCGAAAATCGAATTATCAACGAGAACCTGGACACCATCGTCAGCTATCTTCTTCATTATCAGAAACAGGGAATCCCCATCCTTTGGCGCCCCTTCCACGAAGCAGCAGGCAATAGTAATCGAGGTGGGAAAGCCTGGTTCTGGTGGGGTAACGATGGGGCTGATGCCTTCAAGCAACTCTACCTCTACACCCAACGTTACCTGATGGAACGCGGTGTACACAACCTTATTTATATATGGACATCGGAACTGGACGATGATGATTGGTTTCCTGGCAATGAATATGTTGATATCATAGCACGTGACCAATACCATATACCCACGCAACACGGTTCATTCAAGCAGCAGTTCGACCTTCTACGGAGCAAATACCCCTCAAAGATGCTCGCTTTGGCAGAGTGCGACTGTGTGCCAAGTGCCGAGGCAATGGAGAAGGATGGTGCCACCTGGCTCTTTGTGGCACCGTGGACTACCCCCTTCGTCTTCAGCCAGCAAAACGACGATGCCTTTTGGCGACAGTTCCTCTCAGAAAAGTTCATCCTAACGCGTGACGAAGTGAACCGCGCTGGAGCCTATCGACTCAACATCAACAAAGAAAGCGGTATCTATAAGAAAGGAGAGTTGGCAGTAGTCACCTGCCATGCTGATCCTGTGCCGTTGGATTCGCTTCTCGTGCGCGTGATGTATAATAATAAAATACAACGCGAATTCCGCCTGCTTCCCGCCACAGCAGATTTCACGGTTCTGGAGCAGGCACTTGACAGCACCTGTGCCGTCAGTGTAGAAGTAAAGGAGCAGACGGGCAAACCGGAGGCTGTCGGCTACGTAGTGGCTCCCGAGGGCTTCTGTGCAGGCTATGAAGAACCTGTAGATTTGATTTCTTACTGGGACAACTTGAAAAAGCAACTTAAGGCATTGCCCATGCAGGTAAAAACCACGCTATTGGACGTGCCGCAACAGTATCAAGGCAAATACACCTGTCAGGATGTAGAAATCAACTGCCTTGGCTCTTCCCCAGTTCGTGCATATATGGCAAAACCTGTCAACGCAAAAAAGAAATCCCTGCCTATTATCATTCTCTGCCGCGCTGCAGGCGTCAGTGGCAACTGGTGCCGATGCTCGGAATGGGAGTGTGTACACAATGCTGCTTTGGGCAATGGCGCTCTCAGCCTTGACATCAATGCGCATGGAATGTTGAACGGTCAGTCAGACGATTATTATAAAATGCTCGAGGATGGGCTCTTGCACAATTACTATGAACACAATGCCGCTGACCGCGAAACTTATTACTTCAAAGGAATGTACCTGCGCCTTTTGCGTGCCATTGAATACATGACACATCAGCCGGAATGGGACGGTCGTCGCATTCTGGTTATCGGTGAAAGCCAGGGTGGCGGTCAGGCCGTTGCTGCGGCAGGACTTGACCCACGTGTAAGCTGCGTGGTGCTTAACGTGCCTGCAATGCAGGATTTGGGCGGAGCACGAAGAGGACGTCGAAGCGGATGGCCACAACCCATAGAAAATCATCAGAATCTTTCACAGTCCCAATTAGATGCCACACTTCCCTACTTCGACGGATCGTTGTTGATTCGCCATTCAAAGGCTGAAATCTACTGCGAGATAGGACTGATAGATACCACTTGCCCACCCTCTGCCGTATGGTCATCGCTCAACAATGCAAAAGGCAAGAAGACTATCAACTGTGTGCCTTACCGCACCCACGCATGGCCTTCTGGAGCATTCCGTCAGCCGTGGGAACAGAAATACCTTCGCCCACGTGAGGCATTCATCAACGATTATCTGAAGTAAAATATGAAACGATTCATCTTATCTTTAACATTCATATCTGTATGTGTCTGCATTTGCGCGCAGAACATGACTTCTTTTGAATCATCTTACGAGGCAGTAGAGCATATGCGACTAGGATGGAACCTAGGCAATACGCTGGATAGTAATTCGGGCGACACGCTGAACATGTGGATTGAACACTGGACCGATTGCACGCCTGCAGTGTACGAGAAAGCATGGGGAAAGACAGTGGTGAAGCCAGAACTTTTCAGATTATTCAAGGAGGCTGGCCATCGCAAAGGGCTACTATGGGGAAGGCGGATATGCAGACGGTATTCAACCCGTTCTCGTGTCCTCTGGTAGAGGCTTTGGTAAGGACAATACATGTTACGACCTGAAAGGCTGCCGTATCACAAATTCAACCGAGCAATCTGGTATAATTATTAGAAATGGTAAGAAAGTAATCAGAAAATAAGATGAGAAAGACATCATTTGTACATATTCTGCTGATGCTGTTCTTTATGAGCGGCATTTCGGCACAGGAGCCCCGGCAGTTGTCGCCAGAGGCTGAAAATCTGCTGCAGTATCTGAAGGAGATTGAAGGCGAGAAAACGCTTTCGGGTACTACTGCCAACGTAAACTGGAACATCAACGAAGCCAAGTGGGTGTACAAGCACACAGGCAAATGGCCGGCACTGAACTTCTTTGATTTTATCCACCTGCCTTTCTCGCCAGCCAATTGGATTGACTATAGTAATGTCACCGAGGTCGTTAACTGGCATAAGAATGGCGGCATCGTAGGTTGTATGTGGCATTGGAACATGCCAACCAACGATGGTCAGGACTGGACCTGCACGCCAGGTACAGGTAACAAAGAGACCGGCTTTGATGTCCGAAAAATCTTCGAACCCGAGTCGGCTGAGTATAAGCAGATGATGAATGACATTGACAAGGTAGCCTCTACCCTAAAGAAGCTCAAGCAGCGAAAAATACCCGTCTTGTGGCGTCCTCTGCACGAAGCAGGCGGTATGTGGTTCTGGTGGGGACTCGATGCAAATGCCTGTAACGAACTATGGCGGGTAATGTACGACCGGCTAACCAACTACCATGGACTCAACAACCTTATTTGGGTATGGACATCAGCCGCTGCATGGAACAGGCCCTATAGCGAAGGTTACAAATGGTATCCGGGAGATGAATATGTAGATATTGTGGGAATAGACATCTACAACAATAACAGCGCCAGTAACATCTTCTCAACTTGCTACAAGATGCTTAGGAAGAAATCACCTGACAAACTCATTGCTCTCACAGAGTGCGGCAGTCTGGCACCTATCAGTCAACAATGGAAAGCAGGTGCCAGATGGCTCTATTTTGCGCCATGGTATGATTATGAACGCACCAACAATACAAGCAGCGAGGCTTTCAAGAGTACAGAGCACCAGCACTGCAACGTGGAATGGTGGAACGATGCATTCTCTAACGATTACGTGCTCACGCGTGACGAGTTCAAGCGCGATTTGCAGACAAGAATAAATTCTGTACATTCCAATACTCCTACAGCAATCCAGGGAAGTTATAGCATTCTGGGGACTCCGTGGAATAAAGGCTCTAAAGGTATCAACATTGTTAATGGGAAAAAATATATTAGAAAATAATGAGAAATCTGTTATTGCTGGCAATTGGCCTTCTCGCATTTCCGAAAGCCGATGCCCAGATTATAAAAGTCAATCCGACATCTGCGGCTTGCGCTCTCTATGAACGCATGGATATAGACGTAGAGTTGAAAGGTGAATGGGTGAATCCTTACAGACAGGAAGAGGCACGCCTTGATATGGTGGTGACGACACCCGATGGCAAGAACAGTGTTGTACCGGCATTCTTCGTAAAAGGAGAATCAGGTAAGACAAGCCATTGGGCTGTAAGATACACACCACAGAGTATAGGACAACACACCTATCTATTGCGCTATACCCAGCCTGGGATGGAATCCGTCTCACAATCTTACAAACTCAATGTGAAAGAAGGCACAGGACACGGCATCCTTCATACGGCCGACAACTGGACCCTTCGCTATGATGATGGAACTCCTTTCCGTGGCATAGGCGAGAATATCTGTTGGGAGTCAAGAGCGAGTGATGACTCTAAGTACTTCAAAACGTTACACGAACAGCATGACAGGTTCAACTATCCGGCTATGCTGCCGAAATTTGCTGAATACGGCGGAAACTTCACGCGTATATGGATGTGCAGTTGGAACTTTCCGATAGACAAGAAAGACCACTTCAACAACACACGCTATGAGGTATGCGATGGTCCTATCAACCCTAGTGCCGTAAAGCGTCTGGACGAGACTGTCGAGCTGTGCGAGAAGCTAGGAATAAAGATTATGCTCTGCATCGGAGCTGGCGAAGCACGCACTAATGGCGAATTCTTCATAAGCGAAGAAGCAAAGGCCGCTCACCGTAATCGTCTTCGCTACATTGTTGCCCGTTGGGGATATAGCGAGGCCATTGCAATGTGGGAATTTTTCAATGAGATTGACAATATCCAATACCGCGACAGGAATAATCCTATCCCAGCGAAGGATATTGTCGACTGGCATGCCCACATGGCTCGCTACATCAAAAGCATTGATGCATATAAGCATATCGTGACAACGTCAATCTCACACCGTGACCTGGAAGGACTAAACTCCATTGCTGATATGGATATCAACCAGAAGCATATCTACAACAATACCTCTGTCATTCCAAAGACCATCAAGGACTATGTCCGGAAATTCGGAAAGCCATACATCATAGGCGAATTCGGTTACGAGTGGGACTGGTCGAAGAATTTCGATGATTTCGCTGATGGCATGGATATGGATTTCCGTCGCGGTTTATGGTATGGACTGTTCTCGCCAACCCCTGTAACCCCCATGAGCTGGTGGTGGGAGTATTTCGACAATCGCAATATGCAGCGCTTTTTCCGTGCTCCCGCCATGATTAATAATGAAATGATAGAGAGCGGTAATGGCAGCTTTGTGCCATGCGAGGCAAGTGCAGACAATGGTCAGGCGTTTGCCGTGAAGTGTGGAAAGAAGACCTACGTTTATCTCTTCAATGACTCTAAACTTGCCATGAAGAAGGTGCAGGTTGAAGCCAGCGGCACACTGCACGAATTGGATATCGAAAGAGTTGTATGGAAGAAGGGCAGAAAGTGTGAAGGCACAATCAGCACTTCCGTAAAACCTAATGCCGAGAAAGTCTTTGTTATTGAACCGTGAACTCATTCAAGCATAAAAATATGAAAAAGTTATCCCTTCTCACCCTATTGTTGGCACTGGCCATGAATGCTACAAGTGCCGTACAAAACATTCGCATTGCGAATCTCCAGCAAGGCAAACAGTTCGACGGCATTGGTGCCGTAAATGGCGGTGGTGCCACCTCTGTATTGCTGAAGGATTATCCTGAGCCATGGCGCTCACAGATTATGGATATGGTATATAAGCCAATGTTCGGAGCTAGTGTCAGCGCACTTCTTGTGGAGGTTCCCGGTGACGGCAACAGCACACAGGGTTCTATGCCATCACATAGCCACTTCCAAGGTGACCATAACTACCTTCGCGGTTATATGTGGTGGGTCATGCAAGAGGCCAAACGCCGTAATGCTGCCCTCTCACTTGATGCAACAGGCTGGAGTGCTCCCGCCTGGGTGGGCAATTACTGGTCGGATAACATGGTGGATTACTATGTTGATTGGCTTCAGGGACTTCGTGAAGTACACGGTCTGGAACTGGATGCTTTGGGCTGTCACAACGAAAAGGGATGGAACGCTGATTTCGCCAAGCACCTGCGCAGAGCCATGAACGAAAGCGGATTCCAAAACGTGAAACTGCACGGCTTCGGCAACTGGGGCAAACAGAAAATGGATTTCCTGAAACATATGCAGGAAGATAAGGAACTGCGCGATGCCCTGGATGCCGTCTGTGCCCATACCTTCAGCGAGATACAATTGACTCCTGAAGAACGCAAGATAGCAGAGAATATGGGTAAGCCTATCTGGAACAGCGAAGACCACGTGTATCTGCCAGGCTTTGATTGTCTCATCAGTATCGTCCACTGCTTTAACCAGAATTATATCGTCAGCGGCGCCACCAAGGTCATCAACTGGTATGACATCGGAGCTACCTATCCATTGGAGCCATATAGCAAGGAACCACCCATGCTGCTGGCCCAGGAACCCTGGAGCGGACATTACACAGTCCGTGATGCGCTATGGGGCTACGCCCACTACGGCCAGTTTACCCGTGTGGGCTGGCGTTATATTGATGACGGTTGTATGAATTTGTCTGGTGGTGGTTCGATGGTAACCATGCGCGACCCGCAGACAGCTGACT
>CADAWW010000022.1 GCA_902791675.1 uncultured Bacteroidales bacterium | reverse complement strand
CTTGACAATATCCAAGCCCTCTATTACCTCGCCGAAAACTGTATATTGTCCGTCGAGATGAGGCGTTCCGCCACGCATCTGGTAATCGTCGGACATCTGAGCGGTAATCTCTATGCCTTTCTCTTCCAACATAGAACGTGCTTTCTTGATATCGCCTGGCGTCTGCTTCTTGCCATAAACGATATAAAACTGGCATCCGCTGCTGTTCTGTTCAGGATTTACATCGTCCGGCTCTCGGGCTGCAGCCAAAGCACCACGCCAATGATATATATAAGGAAGGCAGAACTCGGCAGGAATCTCATAACCCGGATTTCCATCACCAAGGAGCTGACCCTTCTTGGCTGTGCGTGACTCAGGATCACCGCCCTGAATCATGAAATCCTTGATGCAACGATGAAAAAGCGTTCCGTCGTAGAAACCTTGGGAAGCTAACTTGAGGAAATTATCACGATGCAGAGGCGTCTCGTCGAACAGGGCTACACGGATAACTCCAGAAGAGGTCTCGATACGAACGACAGCACGTTTTTCCTTCTTTCTTGCCTGAATAGAAATTGCTGATGCGAAAAGGAACAGAATCAGCACAAAAAAAATCTTATTTTTCTGCATATTTTTGATGTTTTGTGCAAAAGTACGGAAAAATTCCCCACCAGCCAACAAAAAACAGAAAAATTTTTTCAAGAGGGAAAAATAAGGGATAAAATGAAAGAATTTAGCCATTTCATCGAAAAATAATCTTGCACTCGCTTCACAGACAAAGATGGGGAAGAAAGTTAATATAAAGTTTGTTGAAAAAAAAATTGGAAAAAGTGTGGGGAATTGTGGGGAATTTTATTATCTTTGCACCCAAGATTTAATATAATTAAGTACACGTGATGAGATTTACCGGCAATATTGATGCCAAAGTTGACGAAAAGGGACGTGTTTTTGTTCCTAGCAGTTTCCGCAAAATCCTCCAGAGAGAGGAGCAGCAGGGGCTGATTTTACGTCGCGACATCTTCCAGCGCTGTCTGATTCTGTATCCCCAGCAGATATGGGACGAACAGGTTGACGCCATCACCGCCAAAACCAACATGTTTGACAGGAACGGACGTAACGCCCTCAGACAGTTTGTAGCTGGTGCTGAAGCCGTAACGCTGGATAGCGGAGGACGCATCCTTATCCCCAAACGCTATCTGGAAGAGGCTAACATTAAGAACGACGTGCGCTTCATTGGTGTAGACAACATCATAGAAGTCTGGAACAGACAAGATGCTGAGGCATTGCTCAGTCAGCCCGAAGCTTTGGCCGACTGCTTGGAAGAGATGATGAACGCACCTCAACAAGAGGGCAAGTAAAATAACAACCATGATGAACGAGGTCTATCATATTCCTGTTCTGTTGAAAGAGGCAGTAGACGGACTGAACATTAAGTCCAACGGGACGTATGTTGACCTGACCTTCGGTGGAGGCGGACACAGCAGAGAGATACTGAGCCGACTGGGAAAAGACGGACATCTGTACAGTTTCGACCAGGACCTGGATGCCTTGCAGAACGCTCAGCCATTGGAGGAGACCTACGGAGAGGCTTTTACCTTCGTAAGAAGCAACTTCCGTTTCCTGAAGAACTGGATGCAATACTACAGAGTAGAAGGTGTTGACGGCATCCTGGCCGACCTGGGCGTAAGCAGTCACCATCTGGACGAAGGAGAGCGCGGATTCAGCTTCCGCTACGATGCCAAGCTGGACATGAGAATGAACCAGGCAGCAAAGCTGAAGGCTAGCGACGTACTGAAGAACTACTCGGAAGAACAACTGGCTGATGTTTTCTATCTGTATGGAGAGCTGAAGAACAGCCGGAAGCTGGCATCGGCCATTGTAAAGGCCAGAGCTACAAAAGAATTGGAGACCACAGGACAGTTGGCAGAAGTACTGAAGCCCTGCCTGGGGTACGACCGCGAAAAGAAGGACCTGGCCCGCGTGTTTCAGGCCTTACGGATAGAAGTAAACGGAGAGATGGCGGCGCTAAGACAAATGTTGGCGGCTGCCATAGAAGTACTGAACCCAGGCGGAAGACTCTCTATCCTGACCTATCATTCACTGGAGGACAGAATGGTGAAGAACATCATCAAGGCAGGGAATGTGGAAGGAAAGACAGAAACAGACTTATTCGGGCAAAGCAAGGCGCCCCTGAAGGCAGTGAACAGAAATGTGATTACAGCATCGGCAGAAGAGGTACAGCAGAACCCCAGAAGCCGGTCGGCTAAACTTAGAATCGGAGAAAAATGGCAGAGATAAAAGATAACAGACAAGAGGAACTGGAACAGCAGGAAGTGCTCACCGCAGAAGATCAGGAGCAAAGCAGTAAAAGCAAGATTTACAATGCCCTGGTAAACGAGGAGGACGATGACAGCCAGAAGAAAGATATTGAGCATCTGAAGGATGTTCTGCAGGCACTGAGCATCGACGGACTATGGTTCAAGAAACAGCTTGGCGTGCTGGCGCTGATTCTGCTGGGCATCATCATTTACATCTCGAACCGCTATCAGGCTCAGACGGAGATGATTGAGGAGGATAAGTTGCACGAAGAGCTACAGGACTGGAAATACAGGAGCATGACAAGAAACAGCGAACTGACACTACGCTGCCGTCAAAGCCAGTTGGAGGAACAGCTGAAAGCCATGGGTGACAGTACCCTCTGCCTGAGCAACGAACCGGTTTATGAAATCACAAACGATTAAGAGAAACGAATGAAGTCAACAAAAAACGATAGTTCAATAGGTCGCTTTCGCATCATCCTGGCATTTGTTGCGATTCTTGCCGTATATATTCTCGGCACAGCCCTTCATACCATGCTGCCCCCACAGAGCAACTACTGGGAGCAGGTTGACAAGCGCTTTACCACAGAGAATATCTCCATTCCCGCCAACAGAGGTAACATCCTGTCGGCTGACGGGCAGGTACTTTCCGGCTCCATTCCGGTTTATCGTTTGTATATGGACTTCAAGGTTATCGACCCCGATTCTGTCAGTCAGAAGAAGATAGAGCAATGGAGAGACTCTGCTTTCGCCGCAGACCTGGACAGCATATCAGTCGGACTGGCCAAGATATTCCAGAATCACGATTCAGCCTGGTTCAGGAATCACTTGCTGAAGGGAAAGCAGCGCGGCAGATTCGCCTGGAACATCTGTCCGGGCAAACTGGCTTCGTACATTCAGTACAAGGAATGCAAGAAGCTGCCCATGCTGAGGGAAAGAACCAACAAGAGCGGATTCCATGCCGAGGAGATTATGCAGCGCAAGAAGCCTTACGGCATGCTGGCCTCCAGAACCCTGGGTGATCTGTATGCAGATTCCAGCGCAAAGGCAAAATGCGGACTGGAGTTGAGTTTCGACAGCATCCTGAGAGGAAAGCCGGGTACTTCGCACTCGTCGAAGGTGCTGAACAAACGCATCAGATTCGTTGATATGCCGCCAGAAAACGGTAACGACCTGCTGACAACGCTCGACATCAATATCCAGGATATGGCTGACAGAGCTTTGCGCAACAAGCTGAAAGAGGTTGGAGGCGAAATCGGAATAGCTGCCGTGATGGAAGTACAGACAGGCGATGTGAAAGCCATCGTGAACCTGACCCGAATGTCTGACGGTGAATACTACGAGTGCAAGAACAATGCCGTGAGCGACCTGATGGAGCCAGGCTCGACATTCAAGACGGCCAGTATCATGGTTGCGCTGGACGACGGTAAAATAAATAAGAACACGCGCGTAGAGACAGGAAGCGGAATCTACCAGATGCACGGCCGCTGGATGAAGGACCATAACTGGCGTAAGGGCGGTTACGGCAACCTGTCGGTTACGGAGGTACTGATGTACAGTTCGAACATCGGTGTCAGCAGACTGATTGACGATGCCTATAAGGATGATCCGGACAGATATGTAAGAGGTCTGAACAAACTGGGCGTAGGACTGCCCCTGAACCTTCCCTTCGTAGGAAAAGGCGAGCCGCGCGTCCGTCACCCCAAGAAACAGGGCAGATTCTGGCTGAACTGGAGCAACACAGCCCTCCCGTGGATGAGTATCGGATACGAGACGATGCTTCCTCCCATTGCCACCCTGGCCTTCTACAACGGAATAGCCAATGGCGGAAAGATGGTGAAACCACGCTTCGTGACTGCCGAGCTGAAGGACGGACAGGTGATTCGTGAGTTCCCGACGGAAGTTATCAAGGAGAACATGTGTAAGAAGAGCACCTTGGTTGATATTCAGGAGATTCTGGAGAAGGTGGTAAGTGAAGGTCTGGGAAAGAAAGCCGGCAACAACGGCAGGTATTTCAAGGTAAGCGGAAAGACCGGAACGGCTCAGATAGCAGCAGCGGGAGGAGGCGGATACCATAGCGGTATAACCAGGTATATGGTCAGCTTCTGCGGATACTTCCCCAGCGAAGCACCTAAATACAGCTGTATCGTATGTATCGTGAAATCGGGCCTGCCTGCATCCGGAGGCGGTCAGTGCGGTCCTGTATTCAGCGAGATCTCGCAATACATCATGTCTAAGGGTAATAGCCACGATGCCAGAGAAGTCAGCGACTCCAACTCGGTATATATCCCTGCTTCGGTACGCGGACAGGAGAAGAAGTCGAACATGGTGCTGGAAGAGCTCGGCATCAGGGAACAACTGGAAACCAAGGTTGATTCCATGCCTGACGACAAAGTTCCCAACGTTATAGGCATGGGAGCAAGAGATGCTGTCTATGAGCTGCAGAAACGAGGACTGAAGGTGAGGCTGAACGGCAAGGGTCATGTAAAGGGCCAGAGCATCCCTGCAGGCAGTAGCGCAGAGAGAGGGAAGACGATAACAATACAATTAGGACAAATCTCGAAATAACATACAATTATGAAATTGACAGAATTAATAAATGTATGCCATCCCGCAAAAGTTGTAGGTGACACGGAAATAGAAATAACTGGGATTGAGATAGACTCCCGCCTGATAAAAAGCGGAAACATGTTCGTTGCCATGCGAGGAACACAGGTTGACGGACACGCCTATATCGCCAAAGCGATAGAACTGGGTGCCAAGGCGATCGTATGTGAGGAAATACCTGCTGACATACAGGCTGGAGTAACCTATATACAATACGATAAGACCGACGATGCGGTTGGGCCTTTGGCAACAACCTTCTACGGTAACCCCACCACCAAGATGAAACTGATTGGCGTGACGGGTACCAACGGAAAGACTACCATTGCTACCGTATTATATAATATGTTTAGGAGAATGGGGCACAAATGCGGCCTGTGCAGTACCGTCTGCAACTATATTGACGGCGAGGCTGTTCCCACAGAATGCACAACGCCCGACCCCATCACACTGAACAGGCTGCTGGGCCAGATGGCTGACGCAGGTTGCGAATATGCATTCATGGAAGTCAGCAGCCATAGTGTGACACAGAAGCGAATCGGCGGCCTGACCTTTGCAGGAGGTATCTTCACCAACCTGACACGCGACCATCTGGACTACCATAAGACATTCGAGAACTACAGGGATGCCAAGAAGGGATTCTTTGATGCGTTGCCCAAGGGTGCCTTTGCCATCACAAATGCCGATGACAAGAACGGCTTTGTAATGGTGCAGAATACGAAGGCTAAGGTAAAGACCTACTCGACACGTACGGCTGCAGACTTCAAGGCTAAGATCCTGGAGGAAAGCTTCGAGGGTATGAATCTGGAGATTAACGGTCAGGAGGTCTGTGTACAGTTTGTAGGACGCTTCAACGTGAGCAACCTGTTGGCTATCTACGGAGCAGCCATCATGATGGGAGCAGAGCCAAGGGAAACACTGATTCACCTGAGTGCCCTGAAACCTGTAAACGGCAGATTCGAGACCATCCGTTCCAAGAGCGGTGTGACCGCCATTGTGGACTATGCTCATACACCAGATGCCCTAAAGAATGTACTGGATACCATCAACGAGGTACTGAAGCATCGCGGTCAATGCTGGACAATATGTGGCGCTGGCGGCAACAGAGATAAGGGCAAGCGTCCCCTAATGGCACAGGAAGCTGTCAAGAACAGTGACCGTGTGATTATCACCAGCGACAACCCAAGATTCGAGGATCCTCAGGAGATTATCAACGATATGCTGGCAGGACTGACCGAGAAACAGCGTCAGGGCGTACTGACTATCGTGGACAGAAGGGAAGCGATCAGGGCTGCCTGCATCCTGGCTCAGCCTGGGGATGTCATCCTGGTGGCAGGAAAAGGTCATGAGGATTACCAGATTGTCCAGGGTGTAAAGCACCACTTTGACGATCACGAGATTATTCAGGAAGCGTTTGGGCTGGTGCAAAGCATCACCACACTTAGTTGAGAGTTGAGAGTTGAAAATTGAGAGTTGAAAATTGAAAGTTGAGAATTGAGAGACGAAAAACGAAGGCTGAAGGCTGATGGCTGATGGCTGAAGTTCGGTAAACGGTAAACGGTAAACAGTAAACGGTAAACGGTAAACTAAAATATGTTATATTACTTATTCAGATATTTAGGGGAATATGGAGTGAGCGGCGCTCACCTCTGGTCATATATCTCATTCCGTGCACTTTTGACATTAGTGCTCTCGCTAATCATTTCTGTATGGTTTGGAGAATATTTCATCAAGTGGATGAAGCAGCGCGGCATCAATGAGGCACAGCGCAGTGCCAATATCGACCCTTACGGAGTGGAGAAGAAAGGCGTTCCCACGATGGGCGGGCTGATTATCATCATTGCTACTGTGATTCCCTGTTTATTGCTGGGCAGATTACGTAACATATACATGTTGTTGATGATTCTGACGACAATATGGCTGGGAGCTATCGGCTTTGCTGACGATTACATCAAGATGAAAGTCACAAAGGACGGCTTACGTCCGATGTATAAGCTTTTAGGACAGGCCTTACTGGGACTGGTAATCGGTCTGACTCTATGGCTGAGTCCTGATGCCGTTGTACACGAGAACATAAAAGCAGAGAAACAGAATCCCACAGAAGAGGTTACTTACCAGAAAGAGGCTGTTAAGAGTACCATCACCACCATTCCGTTCGTGAAGAACAACAACCTTCAGTACAGCGACTTCTTCCGTTTCTTAGGAAGATACCGTACAGCAGCAGGATGGATATTCTTTGTATTCATGACAACCTTCGTGGTTATGGCTGTAAGCAACGGATGTAACCTGAACGACGGAATGGACGGTATGTGTGCAGGCAACTCAGCCATCATCGGCGTAACCTTGGCTATACTGGCATACGTAAGCAGTCATATTGTGATGGCCGGATATCTGAACATTATGTTTATCCCAGGCAGCGAGGAGATGGTAATCTTCCTGTTGGCATTCGTGGGCGCATTAATAGGTTTCCTATGGTACAATGCCTATCCGGCACAGATCTTCATGGGCGATACCGGCAGTCTGGCCATAGGCGGTATCATTGCCGTGGCTGCCATCATCATACACAAAGAACTGATGATTCCTCTGCTGTGCTTCATATTCTTCATGGAGAGCGTAAGTGTGCTGCTCCAGACGAGATATGCAAAAATGGGCAACAAGAGAGGGGAGAAATGGCGTGTCTTCAAGAGGGCACCCATACATGACACCTTCAGGGTGGCACCGGGTCAGCTTCCTGCCGACTTTAAGGTTCTCCTGAACTGGCCCAAGGGATGTTGGCTGGAATCGAAGATAACCGTCCGTTTCTGGATCATAACCATTATACTTGCAGCACTTACCATAGTGACGCTGAAAATCAGATAAAAGGGAGTTGAGAATTGAGAGTTGAGAGTTTAGAGTAGTGTGAGAAAATAAGATATTAAAGTAGGATGAAAGAGAGAATAGTTGTTTTAGGTGCAGCCGAAAGCGGCGTAGGTGCAGCTGTACTGGCTCTGAAGAAGGGTTTTGAGGTCTTTGTCAGCGACATGGGAACCATAAAGCCCGAATACAAGAGTATGCTGGAACAATATGCCATTGAGTGGGAGGAGGGTCATCATACAGAAGAGAAGATCCTGAATGCCAAGGAAATCATCAAGAGTCCGGGTATTCCGGAGAATGCTCCTATGATTGTCAAGGCCAGGGAGGCAGGAATCCCCATTATCAATGAGATTGAGTTTGCCGGTCGGTATACCCATGCCAAGATGATCTGTATCACAGGCTCCAACGGTAAAACCACAACGACAAGTCTTATCTATCACATCTTCAAGAATGCAGGCTACAACGTTGGCTTGGCAGGTAACATCGGACGAAGTCTGGCACTCCAGATTGCCGAGGGTAAGGAATATGATTACTACATCATTGAGCTGAGCAGTTTCCAGCTCGACAACATGTATAAGTTCCGTGCCAATATTGCCGTCCTGTTGAACATCACGCCAGATCATCTGGACCGCTACAACAATAGCATGCAGAAATATACAGATGCCAAGATGCGTATCCTGCAGAACCAGACAGAGGAGGATGCCTTCGTGTACTGGGCCGACGACCCCATCATCTCGAAAGAACTGAAGAAATACGGTATCAAATCCCAGCTGTGCCCCTTCAGTATACTTAAGAAAAACGGCATGATTGGATACATCAATGACGGACACTATGTAATAGAGCGCCCCACCCCGTTCAACATGGAACAGGAAGGACTGAGTCTGCACGGCAAACATAATATGTACAACAGCCTGGCTGCCGGTATTGCCGCCCATCTGAGCGGTATCAAAGACGAGACGCTGAAGCAGAGTCTGGGAGACTTTGAGGGCGTGGAGCACAGACTGGAGAAAGTGGCTCGCGTGGGCGGCGTCCAGTACATCAACGACTCGAAGGCAACCAACGTGGATGCCTGCTGGTATGCCCTGGAGAGTATGACAACTCCTACCATACTGATTATCGGAGGAAAAGATAAAGGAAACGACTACAACGCCATCAAGGATCTGGTAAAGAAGAAATGTGCCGGGCTGGTTTTCCTGGGAGCTGACAACACGAAGTTGCACAACTTCTTCGACGGCATGGGAATACCTATCGCTGACACACACAGCATGAAGGACTGCGTGGCAGCGTGTGTGAAGATGGCCCAACCCGGGTATACCGTTCTCCTGAGTCCTTGTTGTGCAAGCTTTGACCTCTTCAAGAACATGGAAGACCGAGGCGAGCAGTTCAAGGAACTGGTAAGGGCGTTGTGAGTTGAGAGTTGAGAGTTGAGAACTGAGAGTTGATAGTTGATAGTTGATAGTTTAGAGAAAGATAAAATATGACACTGAGCAATCTGAAAGAAAGAAGTTGGATGCAAGGAGACACCGTAATATGGATGGTTTTCCTGACCCTGTGTATGATCTCCATAATCGAAGTGTATAGTGCAACCAGCTCGATGACCTACTCAAACGGACACTATTGGGACCCTGTACTACGCCATAGTGCATTCATTGGAATAGGCATTGTCTTTGCTTGGATTATTACCCAGATCTCGTGCAACTGGTTCAAGCTGGGATCACTTGTCGTGTTGGCTATATCCATTCTGTTGCTGATTGTCGTACTGTTCACGACCAAGATAAACGGAGGAGCCCGCTGGCTCGAGATAGGAATGATATCCTTCCAGCCTTCTGAGCTGGCCAAGATGGGACTGATCGGCTTTGCAGCCTTCGTTCTTTCGACATCAAGAGACGAGAAAGGGGCATCGAAGATCGGGACGAGATGGGTGATTTACGTGACAGGTTTTGTGCTGGCGCTGATAGCTACGGAGAACCTTTCTACAGCAATTATCATCGCTATAACGATGCTGGGTATTCTGTTCTATGCCCAAGCCCCCAAGAAATACATGGGTATCATTGTGGGACTGGCCGTGGCAGCTATTGTATTGGGAGGTACAACGGTCTATACCTTGTCCAAATCGGAGGCTGCCATGGAGAAGATGGCACAAGGCCCGTTGCATAGAATTCCCACTTGGGTGCACCGTCTTACTACGCATAGTGAGATACCCGAGAATCCGCAAGACTACCCGCTGACAGAGAACATTCAGGTAACACATGCCAATATTGCCATTGGCACATGCGGTATCATAGGTAAAGGACCGGGTAACTCCGTGCAGCGTGACTACCTGCCTCAGGCCTATTCCGACTTTATCTATGCCATCATCATAGAAGAGACGGGGGTCTTTGGCTTGTTTGGAGTGATGTTCCTTTATCTGCTACTGATGTGGCAGGCGATGAAGATAGCCAGCAGGTGTAAATCCAGGTTCCCCTCTTATCTGGTAATGGGCCTGGCATTAATGATAGGGATACAGGCAATGGTGAACATGGCTGTTGCTACGGGTGCATTCCCTGTTACCGGTCAGCCGCTTCCACTGATCAGCAGGGGCGGTACCAGTACGTTCGTGAACTGTGCCTACTTCGGAATGATTCTGAGTGTAAGCCGGACAGCCAAGAGAAAAGAATAGCATTCTATATAATATATAATAAGGTATATGGAAGACTTGAGAGTCATAATAAGCGGAGGTGGAACCGGGGGACATATCTTTCCCGCAGTGAGTATTGCTAATGCACTGAAAGAGATGCGTCCTGACGCAGAGATTCTTTTCGTTGGTGCAGAAGGAAGAATGGAGATGCAGAAAGTTCCTGCTGCCGGCTATAAGATTGTGGGGTTACCGGTAAGAGGTCTGCTACGTCCCCTATGGAAACCGGGCAACATAGGCGTGCTATGGGATTTCATACGAAGCAAAAAGGCTATCAAGAAAACCATACGTCAGTTTAAGCCACAGGTGGCGGTAGGCGTTGGCGGCTATGCCAGCTCTGCCACACTGAATGCTGCATATGAGTTGGGCATCCCCTGTCTGATTCAGGAGCAGAACAGTTTTGCGGGACTGACCAACAAAACACTGGCAAAGAAAGCCAGCAAGATCTGTGTGGCCTACGAAGGAATGGAACGTTTCTTCCCCAAAGACAAGATTCTGCTTACCGGCAACCCCGTCCGACAGAATCTGATTAACAACAGCATATCAAAAGAAGAAGCTGCCAAGGCTTTTAACCTCCAAGCTGACATACCTACCATTCTTCTGGTAGGAGGAAGTCTGGGTGCCAGGACCATGAACGAGAGCGTTCTGCAGAACCTTGACAAGATTGCACAGGCTCCTGTACAGTTCATCTGGCAGACTGGAGGCTATTACAAAGAGGCTATAGCGAACGAGCTGAAGGACAAGAATGTACCTGGCAACCTGTACATAACCGACTTTATCAGTAGGAT
Source organism: uncultured Bacteroidales bacterium (assembly GCA_902791675.1). Taxonomy (GTDB): domain Bacteria; phylum Bacteroidota; class Bacteroidia; order Bacteroidales; family Bacteroidaceae; genus Physcousia. The sequence continues at coordinate 8,825 of CADAWW010000022.1, read as the reverse complement.
GGATATGGCATACCGACTGGCCGACCTGGTTATCAGCAGAGCCGGAGCCAGCAGTATCAGCGAGCTTTGCCTGCTGGGAAAGCCCAGCATTCTGGTTCCCAGTCCGAATGTAGCAGAAGACCACCAGACACATAATGCAATGGCATTGGTAAACAAGCAGGCTGCTCTGTACGTCAAGGATGCCAATGCGGTGACAGACCTGATTCCGCTGGCCCTGACGACAGTGGTGGATACTGACAAGTTGAAGACATTGGGAGAGAATGCCTATAAGATGGCATATAAGGATTCTGCACGCATCATTGCAGAAGAAGTGTTGAAACTCGTAAAGGAATAAAGAACATGAATCTGAACGATATAAAGTCTGTATATTTCGTCGGCATAGGCGGCATAGGAATGAGTGCCATTGCCAGATATTTCCTGCACAAAGGTCTGACCGTCGGCGGATACGACAAGACGCCCAGCGACCTGACCAGAAAACTGCAGGAAGAAGGCGCTCTTATACATTACTGTGAAGATGTAGAACAAATTCCGGCAGCATGCAAAAAGGCTGACTCGACGCTGGTTATCTTCACACCTGCCATACCTGCGGAGCACAAGGAACTGGTATATTTCCGCGAGAACGGGTTCGAAATACAAAAACGTGCCCAAGTTCTGGGTACACTTACCCGCTCCCTGAAAGGTCTCTGTGTGGCCGGTACACACGGAAAGACGACAACCAGCAGTATGGCTGCTCACCTATTGCACCAAAGTCATGTGGACTGCAACGCCTTCCTTGGCGGGATAACAAAGAACTACGGGACAAACTATATCCTCAGCAAAGAGAGTCCTTATGTAGTGATAGAAGCTGACGAGTTCGACCGCAGCTTCCACTGGCTGACTCCCTTCGCCAGCGTCATCACGGCAACAGATGCCGACCATCTGGACATCTACGGAACAGAAGAGGCATACCTGGAGAGTTTCAGCAAATACAGCAGCCTCATCCAGCCAGGCGGTTTCCTGATTCTGCATACAGGGCTGAAGATGAAGCCCGATACACAAGAGGGAGTCACCACCTATACCTACAGCAGGGAAGAGGGCGATTTTCGTGCAGAGAACGTGAAGATCGGTAATGGAGAGATCTCTTTCGACCTGATTTCTCCCTTAGGGAATATCAAAGACATCAGATTAGGTGTTCCTGTAAGTGTAAACATCGAAAACGGAATAGCTGCTATGGCACTTGCACAGATTGCCGGCGCCCATGAAGAGGAAATCCGAAAGGGAATGGAGACATTCGGCGGTGTGGACCGAAGATTTGATTTCAGACTGAAAACCGGCAAGATGGTATACCTGAGTGATTATGCTCATCATCCTGCTGAGATACGTCAGAGTCTGCTGAGCATCAAGCAGCTTTATGAAGACAAGAAAATAAAAGTCATATTCCAACCTCATTTGTACACAAGAACCAGAGACTTTTATCGCGAGTTTGCAGATGCGCTCTCTTTGCTGGATGATGTCACCATAGTGGACATCTATCCAGCAAGAGAAGCACCTATCCCAGGTGTCACCAGCGCACTCATCTACGATAACCTGCGCTCTGGCATCAGGAAACAGATGTGCAGGAAAGAGGAAATATGTGATGTGGTACGTCAAGGAGGATTTGATGTGCTCATCACATTAGGAGCAGGAGACATTGAGAACTATGCTGATCAAATAACTGAAATACTGAAGCCGCTATCATGAAAATTGCCATCAAAGTAATACTGCTACTGTTGGTTGCAGGCTATCTGGTCTTCGCAATTGTGAGATTTTCCCAGCGAACAGAAGAACGTATCTGCGAAGCTGTTGACATAGAGATAACCGATAGTCTGGAAGGTGGATTCGTAACAACGGATTACATACACAACATTCTGGCGAAGAACAAAATCTTTGCCGAAGGGCAGAAGCTAAGCAACATTGACATACAAGGGTTGGACAGCATTCTACAGAAAGATCCCTATATAGACAGCGCCAGATGCTACTGCTCGGCTGCAAGCCATCTGTGCATTCAGATTATTCCGCAAAGACCCATTCTGCATGTCATACAAGATAACGGAGAAAATTATTACCTTGACGGAAGCGGCGCAATCATGCCTGTGGACAATATGAACATTGACCTTTGCGTGGCAACAGGCAATATAACAAAAGACTATGCAAAGAAGCATCTTATGGAACTGGCAAAATTCATTAACGAAGATGACTTCTGGGATAAACAGATAGAACAGATACATGTAACAAACAACCATGAGGTTGAGTTATATCCAAGGGTTGGAGAACATACAATAGTTTTAGGAACGACTGAGAACTTCAGAAAGAAACTGGATAATCTGATGATCTTCTACAAGAACGGTCTGAGCAAAACGGGATGGAACAAATACTCCGTCATCAATCTGTCGTATAACGGGCAGATAGTGTGTACCAAGAAAAATAACACAAAAAAAATATAGACTATGGGAGCAGAAAAGGACATTATCGTTGCCGTGGAACTAGGTTCCACCGCCATCAGAGGCATTGCAGGAAAGAGGGAACCGGACGGTACCATGCGGATCCTGGCGTTTGCACAGGAAGAAACCAATGATTGCATTCGGAAAGGACTGGTCGATAACATCGACAAAACGACGCAAGCCATCTCGCATGTCATAAAGAAGATTAACGAGGAACTGGGCATTACCACAAAACGCATCTTTGTGGGCCTGTCCGGTCAGTCTTTGAGGACAATGGAGAACAAGGTACCCTACCAGTTCGCAGAAAAGACAATTATCGACAACAAGCTAATTGACCAACTAAAGGAAATAAACAATGGCGTTGTCTATCCCCAGGCTAAAATACATGATGTAATACCTCAGGAATACAAGATAGGCAACAGGTATATCCAGGATCCTGTAGGTATGCAGTGCGAGCAGATAGAAGCCCGTTTCGTCAATGTCGTTGCCCGCAACGGCATGAGCGAGAATGTGGAAAGGTGCGTAAAGAATGCGGGCCTTGAGGTTGCCGATCTGTTTATCTCTCCCATATGCCTGGCAGACTGCCTGCTAAACGCTAACGAGAAGCGTTCCGGATGTGCTTTGGTAGATATTGGAGCCGATACGACAACCATTTCCGTGTATTATTCCAATATCCTGCGTCACCTGGTTGTCATTCCTTTGGGAGGCAGCAATGTCACCACCGACATCAGTACCAAGAGCATAGAACTGGGAGAGGCCGAACAACTGAAACTAAAGTATGGTACGGCCTGGCACGAAAGCGAGGAAGAACCCAGCAAAAACAAGATTCAGCTAAGCTACGACCGCACAATAACAGAAGGTGAGCTCTATAACATAACAGAAGCACGTTATGAGGAAATCATTGTCAATATCTGGGCTCACATTAAGCAATACAACGATAAGTTACTTTCTGGTATTCTTCTGACAGGCGGAGCCAGCAAAGCCAAGAACCTTGTCAAGGCTATCACAGAATATACACAAACCGACAAGCAGGTCAGACTTGTCAAAGGCATGCCCATGAATATCAGCCATGCATATAACGTTCATATTCCCGAGGACAACAACCTGAATACCCTTATGGCGCTGTTGCTAAAGGGTGACCAGAACTGTGTAGGTGAAACTCCCGAGACAACAACCGACACCACTCCTGTTACAGACCAGGAAACAGTAGAAGTAACAGAAGAAAAAGCTCCCAAGCAAGAGGAGAACGTTGTTGCAGAGGTTGAAAACACCACCGAGGAAGAGAAGGGCGAAGAGAAACCGAAGAAGGATGGTGGAGTATCCAAAAAGATACGGAACATGTTTGGCGTCATCAAAAAGATGTTGACTGACCCAGAGGAGGAAGAAGAGATAATCGACGAAAATTAACTGTTAAAGACGGATGTATTATGGCAGACAATATGAATTTCAACCAAGGAGGCATTTCTTTTAACTTTGAGTCAAAAGCATCACAGAGCATCATCAAGGTGATCGGTGTTGGCGGTGGTGGTGGTAATGCCGTTAACCATATGTATCGTGAAGGTATTCATGACGTTACCTATGTGTTGTGCAATACAGATAAAAAAGCGCTGAGCGACTCTCCCATACCCAACCACCTGCAGTTAGGTAAAGACGGACTGGGAGCAGGAAACCGTCCTGAGAAAGCAAGACAGGCTGCTTTGGAGAGCATGGATGAAATCAAAGAAATGCTGAGCGACGGCACCCGTATGGTATTTATTACTGCAGGAATGGGTGGAGGAACCGGCACCGGTGCTGCTCCTATCATTGCCCAGTGTGCTAAAGACGCAGGAATCCTTACTGTAGGAATTGTAACTATTCCGTTTAAATTCGAGGGCAACAAGAAGATCAATCAGGCACTGGACGGCGTAGAAGAGATTTCCAAGCATGTTGACGCCCTGCTGGTCATCAACAACGAACGACTACGCGAGATCTATCCGGAACTGACCGTGCTGACAGCCTTTGCAAAGGCAGATGATACACTTAGCATTGCCGCAAAAAGTATTGCCGAGATTATCACTATGCATGGTATCATGAACCTTGACTTCCAGGATGTGACAACTGTTCTGAAAGACGGTGGCGTAGCTATCATGAGTACGGGATACGGAGAAGGCGAAAACCGCGTAACAAAGGCTATCAACGAGGCGCTGAACAGTCCACTGCTGAACAACAACGATATCTTCAACTCCAAGAAGGTACTGCTAAACATCAACTTCTGCAGCGACAACGAGAATGAAGCTCTGATGATGGAGGAAATGAACGAAGTGAACGACTTCATGAGAAAGTTCCGCGAGGATGTGGAAACAAAATGGGGTTTGGCTACTGACAGCTCTTTGGGAAATAAGGTTAAGATTACCCTGCTCGCAACAGGTTTCGGTTTGCAGAATGTTCCCGGCATTTCTGAAATGTCTGAGCAGCAATCTCGCGAAAAAGCCGCCATCGAGGCTGAGGAGAAGCAAAAAGAGGGTGAACGTATTGAAATGTACTATGGCAGTGACGTATCATCACCCCGACGTCGTCGCTATGTTCATATCTTCAGAGATGACGAGCTGGACAATGACGACATCATCTCAATGGTAGAAACACTGCCCACTTACCGTCGTACGAAAGAAGACCTGAATAAGCTCTCAGCCACAAAACCAGCTCCGGCACCTACAGAGCCGACACCCAAACCGGAAGAGCCAGAAGGAATTCTGACATTCAATTTTTAATAAGGTAAAGACAATTTAAGAAAATACTGTCCGCAGCACATCCAAGGATTTCAATTCAGGAAATTCCGGGATGTGCATGCGATAGTAATCTACCAATATGTCCAGTACCCTTGACTTCTGCTGGCGATTAAATCGGAAAAGGTGCATTGTTGCGTAGTCCATCCTCAACAACTTGGGAAGGAATGCCGATTCCTCAGCATCCAGATACTGACCATGGGCCGGAAGAACGCTTACCATTGTTGATTCCCTTAGGTCGAACAACATTCCCGGAACATAATCCTGCACATTGGGCCAGAAACCCAGGAATCGGGTAAGACGCATTAAGAAAACAAGATGGAAGTTGGCCAGTCCTTTTTCAGAACGGTCGAACCACTGCAGGCTGTTACACAAATACAGGAACAAAGCGTTGTTCTCCAACTCATGCTTCAAGGCATAGTAAAGGAACTCAGACAGGAAAAGAGAAACCGTTCCCTTAATAGGGTCGTAAGGCAGTGAGCCATAAGAGATATGTAACCTCATATCGCGTATCCGCTGCAAGTTCTGGTTGGGTCTGATATCAAAATCCAGCTCCAAGATATTCAACGGTCGCAATAGCTGAGTTTTAACATTGCTACGTTTCAACTTGGGCATTTTGACCAGAAAACTCACAGTTCCATGCTGTTGCGTGTAGATGTTAACAATAACGCTTTCATCGTTATATCTTAACTGGTGCAACACAACTCCTAATGAACGTTCCAACATGCCATCCAAAGTTCTTTTGTGTTGTAAAGTTATCAAAAAAGATGGATTTTTTCATACTATCTGCCTAATTTTACAACACAAATAGCATTTTTCTTCAAAAATATTTTGTCAGTCAACGAAAAAGACCTACCTTTGCAACCGCAATTGAGGAAACTCCCTCAAAAGCACTGGCTAAATGCCGAAGGTTTGGTCCCTTCGTCTATCGGTTAGGACGAGAGATTTTCATTCTCTAAAGAGGAGTTCGACTCTCCTAGGGACTACAATAGGACAAAAAATAAAATAAAATTCAAAATGGCTAATCACAAATCATCAGTCAAGAGAATCCGCCAGGAGGAGAAGAGAAGACTCCACAACAGATATTACGCCAAGACTATGCGTAATGCTGTACGCAAATTGCGTGCAACCACAGACAAGGCAGCAGCTATTGAGCTGTTCCCAAGTGTTCAGAAGGCTCTGGACAAGTTGGCAAAGGTTAACGTTATTCATAAGAATAAGGCTGCAAACCTGAAGTCTAAGCTGGCTCGCCATATTCAGAAGTTGGCTTAATACGCACCTTTTTGTCATAGCGGACACAATAAAGGCAGTTTCCCAATGGAAGCTGCTTTTTTGTTTTTGTTTCTTTTGGACATGTTTTTGTGCGAATTTGAATTGGTTTTCGAAAATACTTTCACTCGGGAATAAAAAATAAACTTGTTTATTTTGTATTCCGCCCGATTTTTCGTATCTTTGTACCAAAATTAACGTCGTTCTATAATAATGGAAGAATTACAAAAAAACAACGCAGAATACAGTGCCTCTAACATCCAAGTGCTGGAAGGGTTAGAGGCTGTGCGCAAACGTCCTGCCATGTACATTGGCGACATCAGTGAGAAGGGATTGCATCATCTTGTTTACGAAACTGTCGACAACTCTATCGATGAGGCTTTAGCCGGTTACTGTACACATATCGAAGTAACCATAAACGAAGACAACTCTATCACCGTTCAGGATAACGGACGTGGTATCCCCGTTGATATGCACGAGAAAGAGCATAAGAGCGCCCTTGAGGTGGTTATGACCGTACTACACGCCGGAGGTAAGTTCGACAAGGGTAGCTACAAGGTCAGCGGTGGTTTGCACGGTGTAGGTGTAAGTTGCGTGAACGCCCTTTCTTCAAGAATGGTTTCACAGGTTTACCGTGACGGAAAAATATATCAGCAGGAATACCACATCGGCAAGCCTTTGGCCCCCGTTGCCGTAGTTGGCGAGACAGAGTTGCGTGGTACACGTCAGCAGTTCTGGCCTGACAAGACTATCTTCACTACAACAACATACAAATACGATATTCTGGCCAACCGTATGCGCGAGTTGGCATACCTGAATGCAGGCATCACTATTACACTTACGGACCTTCGTCCTGACGAGGAAGGCAAGACCCGTACAGAAAAGTTCTATAGCGAGGGCGGTCTGAAGGACTTTGTCCGTTACATCGAGAGCACACGTACATCACTCTTCAATGATGTTATCTATCTGAACACAGAGAAGCAGGGTATTCCCATCGAAGTGGCTATCATGTACAATACAGCCTACTCAGAGAACCTGCACTCATACGTCAATAATATTAACACCATAGAAGGCGGTACTCATCTGCAGGGATTCCGTGCCGCACTCACCCGCACCCTCAAAACATACGCAGAGCAGGAGTGCACAAAAGAACTGGAGAAACTGGCCAAGAATAATATTGAGATTAGCGGCGAGGATTTCCGCGAGGGATTGACGGCCGTTATCTCTATCAAGGTTGCCGAGCCTCAGTTCGAAGGCCAGACAAAAACCAAGTTGGGCAACAGCGAGGTGGCCGGTGCCGTACAGCAGGCTGTAGGCGAGGCTTTGTCACAATACCTTGAGGAGAACCCACGAGAGGCCAAACTCATTGTAGAAAAGGTATTGCTGGCTGCTCAGGCACGTGTTGCGGCACGTAAGGCACGTGAGATTGTACAGCGCAAGAACCCCATGAGCGGTGGTGGTCTGCCAGGCAAGTTGGCTGACTGCTCCGACAAGGATCCTGCAGCAGGTGAGCTCTTCATCGTCGAGGGTGATTCAGCCGGCGGTTCAGCCAAGCAAGGACGTAATCGTCACTTCCAGGCTATCCTCCCCATCCGTGGTAAGATTTTCAACGTAGAACGCGTAATGTGGAATAAGGCGTTCGAGCACGAAGAGGTGAACAACATCTTCCAGGCATTGGGCGTTAAGTTCGGATTGAATCCCGAAGATTACAAGGAAGCCAATTACGACAAGTTGCGTTACTACAAGACCATTATCATGACCGATGCCGATGTCGATGGTTCTCACATCGACACCCTTCTGATGACCCTCTTCTTCCGTTTCATGCCGCAGCTCATCCGTGACGGCCGTCTTTACATAGCCACACCTCCCCTCTACCGCTGCAAGATTGGAAAGGTAGAGGAATACTGCTACACCGAGGAAGACCGTCTGCGCTTCATGGAGAAGTACAACAACGGCAAGGAAGAAGGTATGTTCACCCAGCGCTACAAAGGTCTTGGTGAAATGAACCCCGAGCAGTTGTGGGAGACAACCATGAACCCAGAGACCCGTCTGCTCAAGCAGGTCACTATCGAAGATGCAGCAGCTGCCGATTATGTTTTCTCCATGCTGATGGGCGAAGATGTAGGTCCGCGCCGTGAGTTCATAGAGCAGAATGCTGTCTATGCCAACATTGACGCATAACAAATCTGACAAAATATAGAATAGGGGTGTAGCGCGCTACACCCCTATTCTTTTATAAGTCTATGTATTCGTAAGTGTTACCCACTATCTGAAGGTAACGTTCAAACTCTGTTCTGCTTATCACCACCGTTCCCCGGCAATCGTTGGGATGGAA
>CADAWW010000021.1 GCA_902791675.1 uncultured Bacteroidales bacterium | reverse complement strand
GTCAGCGAGAGCGGTATAGGTCAGCCCGAGACCATCAAGCTACTGCGTGCTGCCGGATACAGGGGCTTCCTGATGGGTGAGCACTTCATGAAACAACCCAATCCCGGTCAGGCCCTTGCCGAATTCATATCCCAATTATGAATTGAGAATTAAGAATTGAAAATAAAGGTCTGTGGTATGCGCGAGCCCGAAAATATACGCGCCGTAGAAGAGAAAGCTCACCCCGACATGATGGGCTTCATCTTCTGGAAAGGTTCCAAGCGTTATGTCTCAGAGCCTCCCGCCTATCTTCCTGAATGCACCCGGGTAGGTGTGTTCGTAAACCCAACGGAGGACGAGGTGTTACAGAAGGTAAAGGACTTCGGGCTGAATGCCATACAACTGCACGGACAGGAAACCCCGGATTTCTGCCGCACCATAAAGAAACGAACCAGTCTGCCTATCATCAAAGCCTTCAGCATAGGTGAAGGTGATGCTTCACGCTTCACGCTTCACGCTTCACGATATGAAGAAATCACAGATCTCTTCCTCTTCGACACCAAATGCAAGTGTGTGGGAGGTAGCGGCGAACAGTTCGACTGGGACATTCTGCACTGCTACAAGGGAGAAACGCCCTTCCTGCTCTCCGGAGGAATAGGCCCGGGTGATGAGGAGAAGGTCAAACGATGGCACCATCCCCGATGGGTAGGCATCGACCTGAACTCCCGTTTCGAAACGGCACCAGCATATAAGGATGTTGAAACTTTGGCAAAGTTTGTGCGCGAATTTTGAAAGCCACTATTAAGCAGGTTCGAAGCGCAGCCACAATTTTGATTTTGAATTTATTAATTTTGAATTAGGAAAAATGAACAGAATCAACAAAATATTTCAGGAAAAGAAGTCAGGACTTCTTTCACTTTACTTCTGCGCTGGACACCCAACCCTGGAAAGCACAGGAGAGATTATCAAGACTATTGAAAAAAAAGGCATCGACTTCATAGAAGTAGGTATTCCCTTCAGCGACCCCATGGCAGACGGCCCTGTCATTCAGGATGCAGCTACCAAGGCTCTGCATAACGGAATGACGTTGCGCAAGCTCTTCAGTCAGATTGCGGAGGTCAGGAAGGAAGTCGTTAAACTGCCCCTTATCTTGATGGGATACATGAACCCTATCTACCAGATGGGATACGAGACCTTCTTCCGCACTTGCAAGGAGACTGATGTGGATGGTGTTATCATCCCCGACCTACCCTTCCGCGACTATATGGAGGAAGTGAAGCCCATTGCCGACAAATATGATATCCGCATCATCATGCTTATCACGCCCGAGACTTCCGAGGAGCGCATTCGCTTCATCGACGATAACACAGACGGTTTCATCTACATGGTCAGCTCAGCTGCCACAACGGGTGCGCAGAAGGAGTTTAACGAAGCTAAGCAGGCATATTTCAACAAGGTAAACCATATGGGCTTGAAGCATCCCCGTATGATAGGTTTTGGCATCAGCAACAAACAGACACTGGAGAGTGCTCAGGCAAATGCCGCAGGTGCCATCATCGGAAGTAAGTTTGTAACATTGCTGGATGAGCTGAAAGATCCTCAGCAGGCCGTTAATGCGCTTTTGCAAGCGCTGCAGGTATAGTGGAATTCTGTTATCGGAAAATAAGCTGTAAGCCACAAACGGTCAGCTAACCTCACTCCTCCTTGCGGAATATGACTTTCACCTTGACGATGCGGCGCTCATCCATCTCCATGATTTCGAAGGAGAAGCCCTTATAGTTAATCTTCTCATGCAGCTGGGGGAACTCGCCCTTTATCTCCAGTAGGAGTCCGGCCAGAGTGTCTGCCTCTCCCTCCACTTCCTCGAAGTAGTCATCGTCCAGGTCGAACATCTTCATAAAGTCGGCCAACAGGATTTTTGCCTCGAAGATGTAGGTATTCTGGTTCAGGCGCTGGTAGGGTTTCTCCTCATCATCGTATTCATCATTAATCTCGCCCACAATTTCCTCAATGATATCTTCCATCGTTACCAGTCCGCTTGTACCACCAAACTCATCCACCACTATGGCCATATGAACTTTGTTTGATTGGAAATCGCGTAGCAAGTCATCAATCATTTTGGTCTCAGGAACAAAATACGGAGGTCTGATAAGGCTCTGCCATCTGAAACTTGACGGCTTACCAAGATGAGGCAGCAAATCCTTGATATAAAGTACGCCCTTAATATTGTCTTGTGTACCTTGATATACAGGGATACGACTGTAGTTATTCTCCACAATACACTTTAATACCTCGGGGAAAGGCGTATTTATGTCCAGTGCCACAATATCAACACGGCTGGTCATAATTTCACGTGCCATCTCACCACCAAAGCGGATGATACCCTCCAGCATACTGCTCTCCTGGGCAATATCCTTCTGGTCTGTCAGCTCCATCGCCTTCTCCAAATCATCCACAGTTAGGCACTGCGTATCAGTATGAACAAAACGTCTTGTTACAACTTTACTTCTAATAAGAAGATTGCTCATTGGCGACAATACCTTACTGATCTTAGAAAGCTTGGGTGCAGCAAAACGGCAGAACGCAAGCGTATGCTGTGAGCTGTAAATCTTAGGGATTACCTCACCAAAAAGCAACAGCAGAAATGTCAGCACAACAGTCATCAGTAAAAACTGAAGCACCTCTGAGCCACCAAAGTCCACTACCTTCATAAACACGAAATCCAGTAATGTTATGATGGCAATGTTCACCAGATTGTTGCAGATAAGAATATTGGCCAGCAGTCGTTCACTATCTTCCCGAAGAGCCAGTATACTTTTGTCCGAACTATGTTTCTCTTCCTCGACCTCATTTATGTCAGAAGGAGTAAGACTAAAGAATGCTATCTCGCTAGCCGAAACAAAGCCGCTGCAAAATAGCAGAAAAAGAGAAAGAAATAAGGCAACTATAACGCCCACTGTTGGTGCCTGAAAAGTAATTGCGCCAAATGAGTCTGTAAGCGCTTGTAAATAAGCAACTATATCCATTATATGTTATTTTCTTCCACTGTTTCTTGCGACTTAGGAGTAAGCATCTCCATGGAGTCGGCCCAAATTTCAGTAATAGAACGTTTTATCCCATTTTTATCATCCCAGGTCCCGTATGCACATACTTCTCGACAACCTCGGCCAGTTTGCGCCAAAGTATGATGTTATGCCATTCCGTCCGGTCGGGCACCTCGCCTCCATTAGGCAGTTTATAACCGCGCTCCTTGGTAGCCAGCCTTACACTTGCAACACAAACACCGGTATCAACGTATCTTACTTCTGGCTCTTTGCCAACGTTTCCTATCAACATTACTTTATTCATAATCCTTATATTTTGTTTTGCAAAGATAGTGTAAACCAAGCGAAATACAAAATATAAAGGTAGTATTTTTGTTTATCTTGAAATACAACAAACAAGCTCATCTGGCTTATTATATAACAAAACAACTCTTTAAGAGCAAAAAAAATAAGTTGAGAGATTCTATATGAATATTTTTGCATAATTTTCCAACGAAAAAACGAACAACCACATTATAACAACCTTATTTTATGGATAATCAACGGAAATCAAAGACCCTAATGCTGAGTTACAATAAAGGATTTCTCTATTTCATTTGCGCTGTGTCTGCAATGGGCGGATTACTCTTCGGGTATGATTGGGTGGTAATAGGTGGTGCTAAGCCATTTTACGAACTCTTCTTCGGTATTAGCGAATCACCTATAATGCAGGGGGTAGCAATGACTACTGCCTTGGTTGGTTGCCTTGCTGGTGCTATGGTGGCAGGTGGAGCTGCTGACAAATATGGTCGTAAGCCGTTGCTCATGTTGTCGGCAGTTTTATTTACCGTATCTGCCATAGGAACAGGATTGTTCAATAGCTTCACTTTGTTTAACATTGCTCGTTTCGTGGGCGGAATAGGTATCGGCGTGGCGTCTGCTTTGGCACCGATGTATATTGCAGAGGTTAGTCCTACAGAAATTCGCGGCCGTATGGTCTCACTCAACCAAATGACGATCGTACTGGGAATCCTGGCAGCACAAATAGTAAATATGTTATTGGCTCGTAATACCTCCGTTTCTGTCGAACAGGCCTGGAACGTAGAATGGGGATGGCGATGGATGTTTTGGGCAGAAACAATACCTGCAGCATTGTTCTTGATAATGAGTTTCTTCATCCCAGAGAGTCCTGTGTACCTTAAGATGAAGACTCATGAATCCACAAGACAAGGGGCTGGGTTTAAAGAGTTGTTCCAGTCCAGATATGCAAGGATATTACTTTTAGGTTTGGTGATTGCTGTATTTCAACAGTGGTGCGGAACAAATGTAATCTTCAACTATGCTCAAGAGATATTCGTGGGTGCCGGTTTTGATGTAGATGGTATGTTTATCAATATTGTAATTACCGGCATAGCCAACGTTGTATTTACTATTGCGGCTCTCTACACTATCGAAAAGTGGGGACGCCGAACGCTTATGCTCATCGGTGCTGGCGGATTGGGGCTAATCTACCTTACGCTGGGCACATGCTATTTCTTCGAAGTGAAGGGTGTCTTGATGGTTACGTTGGTGGTTGCGGCAATCTCGGTATATGCCATGACGCTGGCCCCTGTAACATGGACGTTGTTGGCTGAGATATTCCCCAACCGTATACGAGGCATTGCCATGGCTACATGCACCTTTGCCTTATGGGTTGGATGTTGCACACTCACATTCTCATTCCCGTCCATGAATGCAGCACTGGGTAGCAGTGGTTCATTCTGGGTTTACAGTGTCATATGTCTCGCTGCATTTGTATTTCTATTGTGCCGTTGCCCTGAGACTAAAGGAAAGAGCCTGGAAGAATTGGAACATGAATTGGTAAATTAGAAAAATATAACGCGTAAACAAAAACATGGTAAAAGCTTGGAAAGAAATTGTAACGATTCCGACCTACGAGGTGGGGAAGCCCGAAAAGAATCCTATGTTCTTGGAAAAGAGAGTATATCAGGGCTCCAGTGGTGTCGTTTACCCCTACCCTGTCATAGAATCCATCAGCAATGAAAAAGTAGACAAGGATTGGAAGGCTGTTTGGTTGGAGAACGAATACATAAAGGTAATGATACTCCCCGAATTGGGTGGACGTATACAGATGGCTTATGATAAAATAAAGCAGCGCCACTTTGTATATTACAACCACGTCATCAAACCTGCCCTTGTGGGCTTGGCTGGTCCGTGGATCTCGGGAGGCATTGAGTTCAATTGGCCCCAGCATCACCGCCCTTCCACTTATATGCCCGTCGATTCTACTATTGTGGAGAACGAAGACGGAAGTGTAACTGTTTGGGTGAACGAGATGGAGCGTATGTTCCATCAGAAGGGAATGGCAGGCTTTACGTTACGTCCAGGTTGTGCTTATCTGGAGATTCAAGGGCGTGTCAGCAATCGGACTCCACTCCCCCAAACCTTTCTCTGGTGGGCTAATCCTGCCGTTGAGGTAAATGATGCCTATCAAAGCGTCTTTCCACCCGATGTGAATGCCGTCTTCGATCACGGTAAACGTGCCGTTTCCAGTTTCCCCATTGCCACAGGCATCTATTATAAAATGGACTATTCCGCAGGTGTGGATATCTCTAATTACAAGAATATCTTTGTGCCTACCAGCTATATGGCCGTTAATTCAAAATACGATTTCGAAGGTGGATACGAGAACGACACACATGGGGGAATGCTACATGTGGCCCGCCACCAATTTTCGCCCGGTAAGAAACAATGGACATGGGGGAATGGCGACTTTGGCCGTGCCTGGGATCGCAACCTTACAGATGAGGTAACGAAAGATGATTCCCCATTAAAGCCTGGCTTCCGCCCTTATATCGAGCTGATGGCAGGCGTCTATACAGAGAATCAGCCCGACTTTACGTGGCTCATGCCATATGAGGAGAAACAGTTCGTGCAGTACTTCATGCCTTATCGCGAGGTGGGAATCGTCAAGCAGGCATCAAAGGACTTCGTCGTGAACATCGAGGAGATTGCCGACAGCCAGGCACAATTCAAGATTTTAGCTACCTCGAAGAAAACCGTACGCATCGTTCTTGACGGAAAAGACGGCATTGCGTATTATAATAAGATTGTCACGCTGAGTCCCGAAGAAGTGCTTGTAGAGACAGTTAAAACAGGAAAGGAGCACCTTGCCGACCTTCGTATGACCATCGACCGGGCAGAGGGTAAGCGAAAGTGTCCGTTGCTGTGCTGGCATGCCGAGCCTGACGAAATCCGTCCCATTCCCGATGCCGCCGAGGCTGCCCTCTCGCCTCAAGACACCAAGACCATCGACCAGCTCTATCTGACTGGCCTCCATTTGGAACAATACCGTCATGCCACATGGTCGGCTCTCGACTACTACGAAGAAGCACTGCGACGCGACCCGTTTGATTATCGATGTAATATGCAGATGGGGCTCTGGTATCTTCGCCGTGCCCGCTTCGATATGGCAGAAAGCTATTTGCAGACAGCTGTTAAGGTGCAGAAAAAACGTAATCCCAATCCATACGATGGTGAGCCGCTGTTCTACCTTGGTGTCGTGAATAAATACTTAGGGAAGCCCCAGTCTGCGTATGACCTTTTCTGGAAATCTACATGGAATAAGGCGTGGGCAGATGCAGGCTTCTACGAGGCTGCTTGCATCAGTATGGCCGACGAACGTTGGGAGGATGCATTGGATGAGATGGAACGTGCCCTGATAAGCAACAGCCACAACCATCAGGCACGTGCCATGAAGGCTGTCGTACTGCGCAAATTGGGACGTAACAAGCAGGCACTGGCATGGATTCAGGAGTCGTACAGGATAGACCATTTCAACTACCTCTGCATGGTAGAGGAACATCTGTTGACTGACAGCAATGAGCCTTTGGAGCGTATGGTGGAACTGATGCATGGCAACATCTATAACTATCACGAGATAGCCCTCGACTATATGCATGCCGGACTTAAAAAGGAAGTTGAACTGGTGTTGCAGACGGCTATCAGTCACCATGTGGAAGAGTCGCCGCTTACCTATTATTATCTGGCATACATCAGTTCCATAACCGAGTCAATACTATATCGGCAAAAGGCTGTCCAGATAAGTCCAGACTATTGCTTCCCCAATCGTCTGGAAGATGCATTTATCCTTCAGAAACTGGAGTTCCTGCCCGATATAGACGATGCACGGGCACCATACTATTTGGGCTGTCTCTACTACGACAAACGTCAGTACGAACTTGCAATCGAGTACTGGGAAAAATCTGCCAAACTCGATCCATCGTTCCCCTGCGTATGGCGCAACCTTGCTTTGGCACGCTTTAATAAACAGGGGCGCCAAGAAGAAGCGCTCGAATACATGGAACGCGCCTTCCACCTTGACGAGAGCGATGCAAGAACACTTATGGAACTCGACCAACTCTACAAACGTCTTCACAAGTCGCATCAGGAGCGATTGGACTTCCTACTGCAGTATCCGGAACTTATCCGGCGTCGCGATGATCTTGTACTCGAAGAGGCAACTCTACTTAACCAACTTGGTCGCTACGAAGAGGCTAAAGAAATTATCGATAACCGCATCTTCCATCCATGGGAAGGTGGAGAAGGAAAGGTAAGCGGACAATACCAGATTTGCCGTTTGGAGATTGCCAAGCAGCTATTACAGAAAGATAACAACGACCAACGTGCCCGCCAACTGCTTGAGGAGTGTCTGACCTTCCCAACTCATTTGGGCGAAGGCAAGCTATATGGCGCCCAAGACAACGATTTCCTTTATTTCCTTGGCCGATACGAGGAAGGTACAGCAGGCCCCACAGAACCTGCTGCCGCTATGTACTACAACGATGCCAAGCCCGACAAGATATTCTATGCAGCCCTCTGCTATCGCAAGCTGGGGCAAGAAGATAAAGCCCGTGGCCTATTCAACAAGCTTATCAATTACGGCAAGCAACATATCTACGAAAAGGTGGTGATGGACTACTTTGCCGTTTCACTACCCGACTTGCTCATTTGGGAGGACAGTCTTGACACAAAGAATCTCATCCATTGTAAATACATGCTCGCCCTCGGTTACTACGGCATGGGCGAAAAGGAGAAAGCAGAGCATTATCTAAAGGAAGTGGAAATCCTTGACAACAACCACCAAGGTGTCCGGCAGTTACATACCTTTATCCAAATAGAATAATGAGACATTTTCTTTTATTTGTATTCTTTTTTTTAGGAATCTATGTCGATGCAAAAAAACAGGAGCCGATTGTTTATATCGACATGAGGTACACACTGAAGGCTGATTACAAAGACAGCATGGCTGTTATTAGTGTATGGGATGACCTGCATACTATCAGTGCGCTTCAGGGAATTGTCAACAGAGACAAGCCTCGGTTATACATAGAATATGTTGAAAGTCACGGATGTAGTATCGATGCCTATTGGTGGAACCGTTACAGACGTAAGGATGAATGGTTAAATGGGCGCGACACGCTATCTATGGAAAGTGTGGAAGATGTCGTCAGATATTTCCGCCCTTTACTTCGAGGTGTAGTTGCATACGATTCTAACGTAGCTTCAACAAGCAATGTTGCCAGCAGTATTGCAGGTGTGGAAAACCTGTTGCCTTTGCGCTGGGATATACGCCCCTCATCCCTATATCAGAGACTGACAAGTGGCAGAGATGCCTTAGAGGTACAAGAATGGTTGGTAAACGAGGACGGTAGTCCTCTCTTTACTGGAAAGGGAATGATTCCAGGAACTACACGTGTTTCATCTGAAAGCCAGAAATGCGATCCTTACCTATGGTTACTTGAACGGTATATGAAGAAGGGGCGCATAGATGGACGATATGCCGGATACTATCAGGACCAACTGTGGCGTAAAAAACCCTTAAGCGCGCCCATTAACCATCATACACTTACCAATCACGACTTTTTCATCAGTCGTAAGGCTTTCTTCTTCGATTTGTCCCCCTGGCCAGACGAGGCCACAGATGATATCACCCAACCTATGGGAACAGATTATCGTACACTTTGCGAAATGTTGCAGCAGGCACACACGCTCCGCCGTAGTTCAGCACCATGTTATATAGGGGGCTTCCCTGAATGGGCATATAAATATACCAAACGTGCAGGTGGGAAGCACGAGGATGTAGCAACGGAATGGCAGTTTGCCGAACTAATCAGTAGATACATGGCTTTCAAGGATGCTGATGCCATAGGCTATGGCGCATTGGCTAACGCTTCGTTCTGGCAACACTTTCCCTTAAAGAAGCGTTATCCCCAGCTTTGGATTTCAAAGAAAAAACTGAAGGAAGCACACTATCTGAATAATGACGGAATAGTTGATACAACACGTAACTACGTGATTATCTATGTAGGTGATTACGACGCTTCCTCCTGGGTATCACAACGCACACCAGACTTATGGGACAATCCCTATAGGGGAAAACTTCCCATGATGTGGTGTATCAGCCCTGTGCTCTCCGAACGAGTTCCTCACGTGCTACACAATTTTCGTGTTACTGCAAGTCCTAAAGATTTCTTTGCAGCTGCTGATAATGGAGCAGGCTATCTAATGCCAGGTGTCGCTGAGAAAGAAGGCGCAGCAGAAGACATCAACACATGGAAGCGTCATTGTAAGAAATACTATCGGAAATGGGGACTTAGTGTAACGGGCTTCATCATAGATGGGAATGGTCCTGAAATGGGCAAAAAATCGCTGGATGCATACAGAACATTCAGTCGTAATGGTATTGTCCCCCAGAAGTGCGATATAATCGGCAACTATCGTGGCATGCCTATACTAAGGTCCGACTACGACCTGGTTTCAAATAATCCCAAGGAAGCTGCGCGAGTACTGGTGGAAAGGGTACATCTCCGCAAGGATGTTCATTTCCATTGGTTCCGAATCATATTAAAAAGCCCGGAATGGTATGTTAACCTGGTAGAAGAAGCCAAGCGCCTTGATCCAAGCATCGAGTTGGTAGATATGCCCACATTCTTTCAGTTGATGAAGTATTAAAGGTGAATAATATATTAGACAATTGGGGTGAATATATAAACCAAGAGAAGATATATGATAAAAAAAAGAATTCAACAAAGAACTCTCCTATCAAATTATAAGAGCCGATAAGGGGACTCGAACCCCTGACCCACGCATTACGAATGCGTTGCTCTACCAACTGAGCCATATCGGCAAAACCGACTGCAAAGGTAACTCTTTTTTTGAAATTAGGGAAATTATACCGTTCTTTTTTGTATAAAGTACTGAGAATTCTGTACTTTTGCATCTGCATTTCTAAAATTGAGACATGAAGAAAGGAATTAAATACGCCATAATATGTTTCTGCTTGGCAATCTGTGCCAGTATCATTTCAGTTTGTTACCTGTTCTTCTACATACCTGTCAACGGGTCTGAGAACAAAATCATATACATCGATAAGAACGATACACCTGACAGCGTTTTTTACAAAGCACAACTGGGATGGAGGGCATATATAATAAATAAGATTATACCATTTAGACATGCCAGAACAGGACGTTATGTTATTGAGCCCAACATAGATTTTTTGACGTTATACCGCAAATTGAGGAACGGGCAACAGGACCCTATCCTACTGACTATCCCATCGGCTCGTACTATGGAAAATCTTGCAGGAGCCATATCCAAGAAAATTATGTTGGATAGTCTGACCTTAATTAATGCTTTATCCGACGAAGACTTCTGTCGTCAGTTGGGATATAGCACTGCTACCCTTCCCGCTCTCTTTATTCCCAACACATATGAGGTGTATTGGGATATTTCTCTAAAAGGCCTTATGGCGCGAATGCAGAAAGAGAATAAGGCGTTCTGGAATAATGAGCGAGAACAAAAAGCTAAAGCGCTTAACTTGTCACACGAGGAGATTTGTACATTGGCCAGCATTGTAGATGAGGAAACAGCGAATGATGCAGAAAAACCTATTATAGCAGGACTATATCTGAACCGTCTGCATAAAGGTATGTTGTTACAGGCAGACCCCACTGTGAAGTTTGCTGTAGGAGACTTTTCTCTTAGACGCATATTAGGTGAGCATCTGAAAAAAGATAGTCCGTATAATACATATCTTAATTTAGGATTGCCTCCAGGTCCCATCCGCATTGCAAGCATAAAGGGTCTGGATGCTGTACTGAACCACCGAAAGCATAACTATTTATATATGTGTGCTAAAGCTGATTTCTCAGGTACACATGAATATGCAGCCACTTTCAATGAGCACAAAAAAAATGCCCGCAATTACATACGGGCACTTAACGAAAGAAACATTCACTAAGAACGTCCGCTATTTACTATCAAATCTCTGATACGTAAGGAGAGCATAGTATTGGACTTGAGCTCTTCTAAGGTAAGATGCATACGATACCCCCAATAGTTTTTTGGATTGGAGGGCACATTGATGCGCTCGGCATCAGGCTGTGCAAAACGGACGTTCTCGTCGATAGATAGCCAGTCTTGTAAACTTATCATGCAAAGCATTGAAGGACAGGCAAGATGACTACTGACAACTTCTTGGCACAACTCTCCAGACATTTGCTTTGGTGCAAGTCCTTTATGTTGCAATACTTGATTGTAATATAGTTGTGCACGCTTATAATCTTCTTGCCACCAACCGCGCAACGTTGGCATATCGTGCGTGAAGATTGTTGCCACGCTACGATATGGGTTATCCACAAGGCGCGCAAAGGTCTGACCAAAGGCCTTGGGCATTGTCTGAATTTCAAGGGAGAGTATCTTTAGTTCGTCCAAAACAGGAGAAACACAAGCAGGAACCATTCCCAGATCCTCAGCACAAACTAACATACGCGTGCTTTGGGTAAGAATGGGAAGTTTCTTCATGGCATGGTCATACCAAAACTGATTATGTCTATGGTAATAATAATCTTCATAAAGTTTGTTGAAAGCTTGTTGTTCTGAATTCGACAATGATTGGAAGACAGAATCTTGCTGAACAGCAATACGTGGATGAAGCAGTTCATGGTTCTCTGCGTCTGGTATAAATAGAACATTATTGATAAGTTTATACAAACCATCGCGAATGAATGAAACATTCTTCTTCTTTGAATTATTAAAGTAATTCCTAACTTTACGCTGGGTGGAGAATGACTCTTTCAGATCATAGGTTCCATCGCAACGATCAATCAGGTAGTTCTTCACAACACTTTTGGCCTCGGTTCCGAATATTTCAGCCAGAACTTTATCTGTAATATAAGGACGGGTAAAGAAGTCATACCGATAACGAAGCCCATACTGTTCTATCTCACTAACACTCAGAGGAAGCGATGGTGAGAAATATCCAAGCATCCCTTGGATACTGTGGAGGGGTATCCTCCAAATACGGAAAAAGCCAAGAACATGGTCTATACGGTACGCGTCAAAATAGTCTGCCATCTTTTTTAAGCGGCGAACCCACCAGCGATAATCATCTTGAGCCATACATTCCCAATTATAGGTTGGGAATCCCCAATTTTGACCTGTCGCACTGAAATCATCTGGTGGAGCACCAGCCTGACTATCCATATGGAAATAATAAGGTTCATGCCAAGATTCAACGCTATATCGACTGATACCAATAGGAATATCTCCTTTAAAGACTACTTTATGAAGATGCGCATATTTTGTAGCAGCAGAAAGTTGTTTAACAAGGAGGTACTGAACGAACATATAATAACCAACCTCGGTCTGATGATTTTCTGCAAAGGCCAGCACCTTACCTTCTTCATATTTACTAAACTGTGGCCAACTGTTGAAATCACATGTTCCATATTGATCGCGTAGCAGGCAGAAAACACTATATGGGATAAGCCAATCTATGTTCTTCTGACGGAAAGCCAGGTAGTCAGCGTCTACAAACAAAGAAGATGCCGACTGCATATATAACCGTCTAAGATATCGTTCTTTTAGAGCATTTACGCATGAATACTGCAATCGAGGTGCTGAATTAAGAGCTAAACGCTCTATTTCATACTCTTCCATAAAAACATCATCCTCAATAACCGGAAGTTGTCTTATATCGACATACATAGGATGAAGGGCATATATGCTTATGCTGTTATAGGGATAACTGTCAGCATCGGTATGTGTCTGTATAGTATCATAGATAGGTAACAATTGAATTATATGCATGCCTGTCTGCTCTGCCCAGTCAACCAGAGAGCATAAATCTCCAAAATCACCTACTCCTTGACTGTTCGCACTTCTTAAAGAGAACAAAGGAACTACTACACCTGCTACACGCCATCTTTCTTCACCCACCTGCAACATATTATCGCTTAAAACGATTATTCTGTTGGATTCTATAGCATAGTTAGGTGCGTGGCGATTGTCGCCTTCTTCCCAGGCAATGAGACTACCTGTAGACTCATCAAGTATAACATATTTATACTCAAATGGAGTACTGATTCCATCAGCACTTATAGAGATGGACCATTCATTAATACCAGCACGAAGCATACGTAAAGCACATCGTGGTTCCCAACTGCCTAACTGGGGCAAACTGCCAACCAATGCAAGGGTCTGACCAGAACGTAATTGAGGAGCTTGTATGCGAAAAACAAAAGTTTTCTCGAAATAAGCAAAAAACGGTTCCTTAGGAGGGACATTAGAAATGCAGTGTGTATAGGCGGAGCTGTACAGATGATTGCATAGCGGTATCTCACGCCACGAATCACAAAAAATAAAAACGTGATTGGAGGATGCATTATACGAACGGGGAACAATATTCCACTCTCGACGAGTTACAATACCGTTCTCGTATAATATATATTGGTAAGAAAAAGAAAGTGTGTCGTTGTTGTTATAATAAACTTCCCCATTCCAAATTAAACCATCCTGTGTATCTAACATGATATGCTCAACGACACGTTTGCCATTTGTAACGCGACGCGTAATATCAACACCAATCTGTTGTCCCCAAACAGTATGATATTCAACCGAAAAATGAAATTTCATGCCATTATTTCATTTGTTTTTTTACAAAAATATGAAAAAAAATCGAAAAAACACTATGTTTTATAAAAAAAGTGACGTAAACACTTGGTTGAATGATAAAATGAGACTATCTTTGCTCATAGAAGATGAGACTAAATACCGCACTGGTTTGATCGGGATACTCATCAGTAAATTTTATGAAACCGAGAACGCTTCGCATGCTAATGGCGGGCCACGCCCTAACGGGTAACCTAAGAGTCAGTGGATTACAAAGGCAGCGAGCACTCAAAACTTGTTCTATCGGAGTTTCATCACATCACCAGTGCGGTTTTATATAAAATAAAGCGTGCCTTCCTTTAATAGAAAAGCACGCTACTTTTTCTGTAAATCTCAGAGAGGACTGAAATTACTTAACCTTAGCTACGATAGCCTTAAAAGCTTCGGGGTGGTTAACTGCGAGGTCAGCGAGCACCTTACGGTTAATCTCGATACCTGCCTTGTGCAGAAGACCCATCAACTGAGAATAGCTCAAACCCTCCATGCGAGCGGCAGCATTGATACGCTGAATCCACAGAGCACGGAAGTTACGCTTTTTGGTGCGACGATCGCGGAAAGCATAGGTAAGACCCTTCTCCCAAGTGTTCTTTGCAACAGTCCAAACATTCTTACGGGCACCAAAGTAACCTCTGGTGAGACCCAGGATTTTCTTTCTCTTAGCTCTTGAAGCTACATGATTTACTGATCTTGGCATAATTTTTTTTCATTTTGAACGTTAGCGCCGTCTATCTGTGTACGAACTTTGTGCTAACCGTTCGGTTAATAACTAAAGTTAAAAACTGCGTCTTGACATTAGGTTTAACGCAAACACAGGAGATCACGTACCTGTTTCATATTCTCAGTCACTACAATAGCACTGTGATCCAGGTTTCTCTTCTGTTTCTTTGTCTTCTTTGTCAAGATGTGGCTATGGTATGCGTGATGACGCTTTACCTTGCCAGTACCGGTGAGCGTGAATCTTTTCTTGGCGCCGGAATTAGTCTTTACTTTTGGCATAATTGTTTTAATTTGTTTAATTAATATTAATAAATAGATGTGGCAACGCATATACCAGGGCGTTACGCACTATCGTTTTTTAATCATCAAAGTCTTCACCCTCCACCTTAGGACCAGTGTACTCTCTACGAACTTTTTGCTGAGGGATTTTCTTTTCCTTTGGTTTATCGTTTACTATCTCCTGTGCTGTACTCTCCAGAATTTTCTTTGGCTGGGCAGGCTGTTTCTTAGGGGAAATGAACATTATCATACGCTTACCTTCAAGCTGAGGCATTTGATCAACCTTACCATATTCCTCCAAATCAGCAGCAAATCGAAGCAAAAGAACTTCACCCTGCTCCTTAAAGAGAATACTCCGACCTTTAAAGAAGACATATGCCTTCACTTTGTCTCCATCAGAGAGGAAACCTTGAGCATGCTTAAGCTTGAAATTGTAATCATGTTCATCAGTCTGCGGTCCGAAACGAATCTCCTTCACATCAACTTTTACCTGCTTGGCTTTAATTTCCTTCTGATGTTTCTTCTGCTGATAGAGAAACTTACTGAAATCAATTAAACGACATACAGGAGGTTCTGCATTAGGAGAGATTTCTACCAAATCCACACCTTTCTGCTCAGCCATCTGAATAGCCTTAAAGGTTGGAAGAACGGTTGATTCTATACCATCTCCAACAATGCGAACTTCTCGCGCATGAATCTGTTCGTTAACGCGATATTGCAGTTTAGGGTTTTCTTTTTTCATTAAATAATTTAAAATCGGGTGCAAAATTACGAATTTTCTGTCATTTGACGCACTAGTTCGTTAATTTTCTTCGCAAAATCTTCAAATTTTATTGTTCCTTGCTCTCCTCCACCCTGTTGACGGTAACTAACAGTGCCTTCTGCCTGCTCTTTTTCGCCAACAATAATCATATATGGAGTATGTTTAATTTCGTTGTCACGAATCTTACGTCCAATCTTCTCATTACGGTCATCAATATATGAACGGACCTCCTTCATGTCAAAATATTCCTTAATCAGCTGAGCATACTCTACATATTTCTCGCTAACAGGAAGAATAGCCACCTGATCTGGAATCAGCCACAAGGGGAAATGACCAGCAGTGTGCTCAATAAGCACAGCACAGAAACGCTCCATACTACCGAATGGAGCACGATGAATCATAACAGGACGGTGTTTTGCATTATCCTCACCAATATATTCTAGTTGAAAACGCTGAGGCAACTGATAGTCTACCTGAATGGTGCCCAACTGCCAACGACGACCTATAGCATCCTTCACCATGAAGTCGAGTTTGGGACCATAGAATGCTGCCTCACCTAATTCTGTCTTGGCTTTCATTCCTTTCTCTGCACAAGCATCAATAATAGCTTGTTCTGCGTTGGCCCAATCCTCATCGCTACCGATGTATTTCTCAGTATCATTAGGATCACGGAGAGATATCTGTACCTCAACACTTTCTTCTGAGAAGTTGAAGATTTTGAAAACATGCTGGATGATCTCCATAACCTTAATGAATTCATCTTTCACCTGATCGGGGCGACAGAATATATGGGCATCATCCTGTGTGAAGCAGCGAACACGTGTCAATCCATGCAGCTCGCCACTCTGCTCATAACGATAAACCGTTCCGAATTCAGCACAACGGAAAGGTAGTTCTCTGTAACTGCGAGGCTTATTTGCATAAATCTCGCAGTGATGAGGACAATTCATGGGTTTCAGTAAATACTCCTCACCCTCCTCGGGAGTCTGAATGGGCTGGAAGCTATCCTTGCCATAGTGATCCCAGTGGCCAGAAGTCTGATAAAGATTCTTACCGCCAATGTTAGGAGTAATGACCTCCTGATAACCATACTTTTTTTGGATGCGACGTAGCATATCCTGCAAACGCAAACGCATATCAGTACCCTTTGGCAACCAAATGGGCAAACCCTTTCCTACACGTTCCGAGAACATGAAGAGTTCCATCTCCTTACCAATCTTGCGGTGATCACGTTTCTTAGCCTCCTCCAGGATTACCAGATACTCATCAAGCATCTTCTTCTTGGGGAAAGAGATTCCATACAGACGCTGCATCTGTGCCTTAGTTGCATCACCACGCCAGAAAGCACCAGCAACACTCATCAACTTAACAGCCTTAATGATACCAGTGGAAACAATATGGGGACCTTTACACAAATCGGTAAAATTACCCTGCGTATAAATAGTAATACTTCCGTCCTCAAGATCCTGGTCGATATGCTCACATTTATACGTCTGACCAGCAGCACCAAACAACTTCAAACTATCAGCCTTGCTGATTTCCTTACGGACAACAGGCTCATCCTTACGAGCCAACTCAATCATTTTGTCTTCAATCTGCTTGAAATCGCCCTCCTTGATCATCTCTCCATTAGGAAGGAGAACATCATAGAAGAAACCATTCTCAACAGCTGGCCCGAAGCCGAACTGAATACCAGGATAAAGTTCCTGCAAAGCTTCTGCAAGCAAGTGTGCGCTAGTATGCCAGAAAGCATGCTTACCCTCTTCGTCATCAAACTTATAAAGAACCACCTTGGCATCTTCATAGATTGAACGATTCAACTCTACCGTCACACCATTCACTCCACAAGCAATAACATCCTGTGCTAAACGTGAAGAAATGCTTTCGGCAATCTGGTAACCAGACACACCAGCTTCATACTCGCGCACCGATCCGTCTGGAAAAGTAATCTTTATCATATGTCATTTATATTATATATTCCTAAAAATGAGTTGCAAAGATAATTATAAAATGTTAAAACAAGAAATACTAGTATAAAAGTTTTCTTTTAATTGTTATTTTTTCTCGTTAGAGTACTTCTTAATCAGATTATAAGCAGAATAAATACCGTATTCACCAGCCTGACTTAAGTTACTCAGTCCCTCGGAAAGCTGACCGTTCAGCAGATAGGCAACGCCTCTGCCATAATATGCATCTGGGAAATGGCTATCTAACTCTATAGCTTTACCGAATGAATTGATAGCAGCAGCATAATCTGCGAGTTTTATCATCATACAACCAATGTTATAATGAAGATATGGCGACTGAGGAAGTATATCAAGGGCTCTGTTATAGTCTTGCAGTACCATAAGATAACCCAATCGCAAATCAGTAGCCTGTGCGGTTGAACTCGAGACTTCGAGTTGAGCATATCTGCATTGTGCCCTTAACATTAGAGAGATTACATCATCTCCATATTTCAATACATAAGTATCCATGTCGGCAATACCGTTCTCAAAGTCCCTTACATGATAGTAATCCAATGCACGCTTAAGAAGCAATTCCTTTATTACACCCTTTTCATCAATGGCAACAGTCGTCTCAGTAATAGAAGCCAAATGGGCATTTAACTGAGACTCAGACATGTTTCCTTCATCATCAGTAAGATACAATGTGGAAGGGAGAACAGAACGGGAGTTCAGTTTGTCTAATTCCTTACTATATGCCACATAGAGTTTTACTTCAGACGGATTCTTGTAATATGTGAAAATATATAGAGGCTCCGGCTTGAGCTCAGATTGTTTATTCTGAACTTTACCGCGATAATCGCTAGCATACTGATTTTCCGTCTCATGCGTATCCTCTTCTATTAGTTTGTCATAGTCATCAATATTACGTTCGTTCTTTTTACGGGTCTTTCCGGAACTTTTATAGGTTCCTGTTGCAACAGCCATCTGCGCCTTCAGGAGCTTATACTCATCTCGTTCTGCTCCATATACATCGCCAATCTTCCGACGTATTTCTGCACGTTTTTGGTATCCAGCCCAAAATTCCGGATAATCTTTTATTACAGCACTGATGTCCCTGATTGCACCGTTATAATCTCCGATATTGTCAAGAAGCAAAGCCCTGTTATAAAGTACAATTGTGTTATCAGGTTCCATCTTGAGAACAACATTCAAGTCCTCTATGGCAAGATTGTCATCTCCTACACTGGCACGCAAAAGTCCACGATTATAACGGGCTGAATAATTATTGGGAGCTATCTCTATAGCTGCATCATAATCAGACATGGCACCCCTAAGATTGTCCTGATTATATCGTGTAAGTGCTCTGTTGATATATAGATTTGCCACCTTGGGAGACTGCAGTATGGCTTTGTCAAGACTCTTTTCGGCCTCGGCATATTCCTTCCTGTTTGCCTGGAACATGGATTTCATACTCCAAGCACTACCCTCATAGTCATTCAGTTCCAAAGCTCGGTCCACCCATTTCTCCGCAGCTGCGCTATCTGTTTTCAACAAAGCTACCTGCGCTTTTAATGTCATATTCTCAGCAACTTTCGGCCATTGTTTAATCATCACATCCAAAGCAGAATCGGCCTGATCGTATTGCTTAAGTTCAATACGAGATAAAACCAAATTATGCCAACAGGATTTTTCAAGAGGATTAATCTTTATTGCTTGTTGATAATCGTCAGCAGCCAAAGCATAACGCGCTTGATTTATGCGACATAGGGCACGAAGCATAAAGTAATTACACATATATGGATTTTTCTCCAAAGCGCTTCCACAATCTATCTCAGCTCCTTGATAATCCTCCAAATAAAACTTTGCTAAACCTCTGTAAAAATATGGTTCTCCCAACCAGGGTTTGGCACTAATAACCATATTAAAGCGTTGAATGGCCAGGATATAATCTTCGTAATACAAAGCATTACGCCCCATCATAAGAACTCTGTCTGTATTGATCTGAGCGTAACATTGAGAATCTTTTCCATTTAACAACAAACAGGAAAAGAAAAGAAATAAGACAAAACGTAATCCTTTCAACTTATTCCTTCGAATTTACCTTTTAATCTTTACCTTATACGAACAACTGAATTTCCCTTTAATTATCTGCTGCAACTTTGCTTTTGTAAGTTGTTTACGCAGACCTGTCAGGTGATCAGTAAATAATATGCCGTCCAAATGGTCAAACTCGTGTTGCATCACACGAGCCAGATATCCTGTTACCCATTCATCGTGCTCTTGAAAATTTTCATCAAGATAAGTCACGCGTATTCTCTTAGGACGCTTTACGCTTTCATGAACGCCAGGCAGACTTAGGCAACCTTCTTCCATGATGTCTGTTTCTGTATCGTCGTATTCCTCAATATACGGATTAATGAATGTATGTATATAGCCCTTATATTCTGGGTAGTCTTCACTGATAAGATCCAAATTAATAACTACCAACCTGATATTAAGTCCCACTTGAGGTGCAGCCAATCCAATACCTTCACTTCTATCTAAAGTATCATACATATCCTGAATAAGTTGTGGCAGATTTGGATCGCCTTTATCTATATCTTCTGCAATTTTACGCAGTACAGGTTGGCCAAAAGTATATATTGGCAATATCATATTAAAAAACTATGTTGTTCTAAATATTCGAATCTACAAATTTCCACGTCCTTCCATCCATCCCTGCAGGATGATGATTGCGCTAATCTCATCAACCAAAGCCTTATTCTGACGAGCTTTTTTTCTTATGCCACTTTGAAGCATTGTCTGATGGGCCAGCACACTAGTATATCGTTCGTCCCACATATCTACGGGAATGTTTGGGAAAGACTTAAGCAGTTTTTCCACAAAGTCACGAACACGAGGCAAGTTTTCACTGTCTCTTCCGTTTGTCTGTTTAGGCAGCCCGACCACAAATCGTTCAACAGATTCCTTTTTCAGGTATTCCTTTAAGAATTTCATTACCTGTGGCGTTTCTACTGTAGTCAGACCGCCAGCTATGATTTTCAAAGGGTCCGTCACAGCTAACCCTGTTCGACGGACCCCGTAATCTATGGAAAGCACTCTTCCCACTATTCGGATAAAGAAGAGTACGGTATTACTTCTTGTATAACAGCCAAGCACCAGGATACTGTCCCTCAAGAGCAGCACGGCTCTGAGCAGCTTCAGCCTTTGTATCGTAACTTGTAGCAATTACACGATACCAGTCAGCACCATTTACTACAGCCTTAACAACACGAGGAGTATATCCTTTTCCAGAAAGAGTTGTACTCAATGCGGTAGCGTTGCTCTGCACACTAAAGCTACCAATTACAACACTATAAGCCTTCAATGGAGCACCATTTACAAGAGATACTGCCTCTGTACGAACTTGAACATTGCTATAATCAGCTGCTGGAGTTGTAGTTACAGGAGCAGTAGGAGTAACTGCAACGGGAGTGGTAGGCTGAGTAGTAACAGGGGTAGTATTAACTACAGTTTCCTGCTGAGCCTTAGCCTTCTCATATGCTTTTTTATAAGCACTTTCCTTACTCTTACATGAAGTCATTGCGAAAACTGCACAAACGGCAGCGCCCATCAATAATGTTTTTTTCATACTTTTAATTACAAATAATTTTTGTTTGAATATATATTCATCTGTTTATTTTGGCGCAAAATTAACAAAATTTTCTCACGTACGCAATACATATTTCTAAAAAAAGTGTTAAATAACAAACAAAATAGGTGTTACAAGCAATGGCGTAAGAAAAAATAACATATATTTGCATTGAATTTACTTACAAACATAAAAAGAAATTCTCATTATGAAAGCAATTAATTATCTGTTAGCATTTATTGGCGGAGCTGCCGTTGGTGCTGCTTGTGGCTTACTCTTTGCCCCTGAAAAGGGATCTGACCTGCGCGAGAAAATTGCCGAGGCTTTGCGTAAGCGTGGCATTCGTTTAAACAAAAAGGAAATGACAGATCTTGTAGAAGAGATTGCAGAAGAACTGCAGAATGTAAAGGAAGACGCAGAATAATAACCGTCATACATGCTCATGTTAGGAACAGGTAAATATACAGAGGATATTAAGGATATTATTCTGGAACTAAAACATTACCTGAATCTACAGAAGAAATATCTTGCAATAGATACGGCAGAAAAAACAACAGCACTCCTTTCTGCCGTAGCTATTGCAGCTATTTCTATTCTGCTGGGCACGATAATACTTCTATTCGGCACCTTTGCCTTAGCCTATTGGATTGGCGACATGCTGAACAGTCTGCCATTGGGATTCCTATCTATGGCTGTTATCGTGGCTCTGTTATTACTGCTATTCTATCACAAGCGCAATGCATGGGTCGTACAACCGCTTGCACGTATGGCCGCAAAGCTTTTTGTTGATAACGACGATGAAGAGGAGGAAAACTAATGACAAATACGCCAAACATTTCTTCTCAAATTGATGCACTTAAAGCTCTTCAGGAAAGCAAATTACAAATCAGAAAAGAGCTGAAGGCTTCGAAAGACCAATTACGAAGCAAGATGCAGAATTTTATCGCACCGGCTCCCGATGCGCAAAAGAAAACAGCACGCATAAGCCGACTTGTAAGCAACGGATTCGCCATCTACGAGGGAGTACGCTTAGGCGTCAGCGTTATCTCTGCTTTCCGCTCTTTATTCGGAGGAAGAAGACGCCGCCGCTTCTAAACTGCAATTACGGAAATCCTTTTATTTCCGGATTGTCGAATAATCTATCATCCTTTTGATTGCCCTTTCACAGACAGGACAGAAAACAGGTGCTTCGTTCACTTTCATTCTGCACTCCTGAACAGGTCTGTATACGCCCTTTGACTGGTAACCGCCCCCTTCATATACACCTAGGCCCTCATAAACATTTTTGCCCGATGGATTCGTCGGAATATCTACCCCATCCTTTATCAAGTCGGCCCATTTGCTCTTGAAATCCACTAAAGTTGTTATATTTGGTTCCCAAGGCTCTGTATCAGAAGGATACATGCTTTCGTATCCGTCATCATAATAGTATTCATCAGCAAGACCGGCAAAACTATGTCCGAATTCATGAACCACAACAGGCAGATTCTTGTCATTATGAGCAGCAGACATCAGATAGCTGTTATAGATACCCCCGCCGCCATAATTGTCTGTATTTGCCAAAATGATTATGTGTTCATAGGGCACACCCGACAATACATCATGTAATTTCTTCAGATGCAATGTCGTCAGGTATCTGTCGCTGTAGAAAGTATCAAAATTACTGCCGAGAATCAATTAAACCTGTCTGCCATCGACCGGAAAGGTTCGTGAGCTTTCAAAGCGCCAATAGAAGTACGGCAATCCTGTTCAAAAACATCCATTTCATCAGCCATATAACCTTCCGGCACAAAAGCAACATCTATCTTTTCCTTGCTGTCGCCAGACTTTTCCAGATATTTCCAGCTAAAGCCCGGATCTGCTGAAACCGGTCTGATAAGAATATCCTGCGGGTCAACATGATGAGTAAACATTCCTTTCACTTTGTTGTGGGTATCCGTTAGGGTTACTGTTATATCAACAGCATCTTTAGGAAAAGGCACCAGGAAAACATTTTCAAAGGATTTTTGCACTTTCGAAGCCTCTTCTGTTGTCTGCCACTCCTGGAAGAGCGTACTGAAAGAGTAACGATAAAGCACGCGTCCCGTTTTACTGTCTTGCATGCAGAGCTGCCCGTTTCCCAACAACAGCAGACTGTCCAGATTAACACAACGTCCATACCAATTATCCGAACGCCTCATTTCATCGAGGAAAATATATTGATTACGGTTATCGCCTGAGAAAGTATAGTCCAACCGTAGCGTCTTATCCGAAAACCAACTATCAAAATCCTGCGCATTTATAGATAGGCAAGGCAGTAGAACAAGAAAGAGAAAGAATAACCTTTTCACAATACATTTTATTTATAGACTGCAAAATTAAAAAACAAATCACAAAAAGCCAAATATATCCAATATAATAATGTATAGGAAAAAGAAAAATCATATCTTTGTAGTCAGAATATAGTATAACGAATCATGACAAGAAAAGAACGCTACCTGCAAATACAAGATTATTTCCAAAAAACAATGCCAGAGGCACAGACGGAATTGCACTACAACACACCCTTCGAACTGTTGGTAGCAGTAATATTAAGTGCCCAATGTACAGACAAGAGAATCAACCAAGTCACCCCTCGTCTGTTCCAGGATTATCCGACTGCCGAGGTAATGGCCGAAGCTTCTCCCGAAGTACTTTTTGAATATATACGCAGTGTCTCGTACCCCAACAGCAAAGCCAAACATCTTTCAGAAATGGCAAAGATGTTACAGAAAGAATATCAGGGAGTTGTGCCATCCGACCTAAAGGATTTAATAAAGCTCCCAGGTGTAGGAAGGAAAACAGCCAACGTAATACAAAGTGTTGTTTTCCAGAAAGCCGCAATGGCCGTTGACACACATGTTTTTAGAGTCAGTCATCGTATAGGTCTGGTACCCGATTCATGCAAGACGCCTTTGAGCGTAGAGCGCATGCTTACTAAATATTTTCCGAAAGAAATTATATCCCTTGCACATCACTGGCTCATTCTTCATGGCAGATATGTTTGCACAGCCCGTTCGCCCACCATAACTTTGCGGACAATTAAAGAGACTATTTGTTTTTATTTAAAATAACCAGAAAAAATGACTATTAACGAGTACAATTTTGCCGGCAAGAAGGCAATCGTTCGTGTTGATTTCAATGTACCCTTGAAAGAGGGAGTTATTACTGATGACACCCGTATCCGCGGTGCTGTCCCCACACTCAAGCACATCCTTGAAGGTGGCGGTGCACTTATCATCATGAGCCACATGGGTAAGCCCAAGGGCAAGATTAAGCCAGAGCTCTCTCTAGGTCAGATTAAGGATGCTGTAGCTAAGGCACTTGGTGTTTCCGAGGTTAAGTTCGCTCCCGACTGTGCTAAGGCCGCTGATGCTGCTGCCAACCTGAAGATGGGTGAAGTGCTGATGCTGGAGAACCTGCGTTACTATCCCGAAGAGGAAGGTAAACCCGTAGGTATTGAGAAGGAAGATCCTGCTTACAAGGCTGCTAAGG
This sequence comes from uncultured Bacteroidales bacterium, assembly GCA_902791675.1. Lineage (GTDB taxonomy): Bacteria > Bacteroidota > Bacteroidia > Bacteroidales > Bacteroidaceae > Physcousia. Next base: position 13,622 of record CADAWW010000021.1, on the reverse strand, counting down.
AAGAGATGAAGGGTCGCCAGAAGGAATTTGCAAAGACTCTTGCCAGCTACGCAGACTGCTATGTAATGGATGCTTTTGGTACTGCACACCGCAAGCACGCCTCTACAGCTGTAATTGCCGATTACTTCGATGCTGACAACAAGATGCTGGGCTACCTCATGGAGAAAGAGGTGCAGGCTGTTGACAATGTTCTTTCAAACATTAAGCGTCCCTTCGTTGCCATTATGGGTGGCTCCAAGGTTTCTTCTAAGATCGGTATTATCGAAAACTTGCTGGGTAAGGTCGACAAGCTGATCCTCTGCGGTGGTATGACCTATACTTTCGCAAAGGCTCACGGTGGTGAGATTGGCGGGTCTATTGTTGAGCTCGACAAGTTAGATGTTGCGCTGAACGTTGAAAAGATGGCCAAAGAGAACGGTGTTGAACTAATCCTAGGTGAAGACAGCGTTTGCTGCACAGGTTACGACTTCTCTACCTTCACTGTTAAGCCTGGTGCCAAGACCGAGGTCTTCAAGTCATCAGAGATTCCTGCTGAGTACGAGGGTCTGGATGCCGGTCCTATCAGTAGAGCAAAGTTCGCAGCTGCCATCAAGGGCGCAAAGACTATTCTCTGGAATGGTCCTGCCGGCTGCTTCGAGTGCGATGACTTCTGCGCTGGTTCACGTGCAGTAGGCGATGCTGTTGCCGAGGCTACTGCCGAAGGTGCATTCTCACTGATTGGTGGTGGCGACTCTGTTGCATGCTGCACCAAGTTTGGTCTGACCGACAAGGTATCTTACATCTCTACTGGTGGTGGTGCCCTGCTCGAGGCCATCGAGGGTAAGGTTCTCCCCGGTGTAGCTGCCATCAAAGGTTAAACCGAAATTTAAATCAAGTAACTGAAGAATGAAGCCGTTCATTTCATTCTTAACAACTATTATCATTCTGGCCTCCTGTGCTCATAAACAGGAGGCCATACTTTCGGTACAGAAAGATAAAAAGACAGACAGTTTGGCACTGCATGTTGCACTGATGCCCACGTTGGGATGTCTGCCCATCTATTATGCTCAGCGAACAGGAATTGCAGACTCTCTCAAACTTGATATCTGCTTACTCCGTTATACTGCACAAATGGATATAGACACTGCAATCGTCAGGAGACATGCAGATATAGCCTATACAGACATCATTCGCGCCATCAGGCTTTCCGACTCTTGTTTTGTCACAGCCTTTCTCTCTGCCGATGAGCCTATTTCTTTGGTCGCTCCAAAGGGGAAACGCATCAGCAAGATGAAACAGATGAACGAGAAAATGATTGCCATCTGCAGACTTAGTGCCACAGACTATTGGTGCGAAAAAATGCTTGACAACGCTAAAATCAACCAAGACAGCGTGTACAAACCACAAATCAACGACGTTAAGCTACGCTGCAAGATGTTGTGTACTGGCCTTTTGGAAAGTGCCATGTTGGAGGAACCATATGCGTCACGTGCAAAGCTGGAAGGCAATAAAAGACTTCAGAAAACACAGGAGTGTTCCCCCCAGTTCCACATTTGGGTTATGGTGGACAGCCTGGAAAAAGACAAAAGGAAAATTATCCAGGTACAAAAATTTTATACTGCCTATAAAACCGCAGTTGAAAACATTAACAAGGGACTCTGCGCAGACACACTGCGTACCATATTGGCAAATGAATACGATATACCAGAATCAGTTATTGATTCTCTCAACATAGCACCTATGAAAGTCCCGTTTCTTCCCAAGAAGAACGATGTTGAGGAAGCTTTGAATTGGCTTTCAGGCCGCGGATTTCTTCCCAAGAATTTTGTTCCGGAGACTTTTATCAACACTACAATCTCCAAAGAATAATAATGGATAGCGCTACACTTAACAATATCACCGAATCGTGCAGGGAGGATCTCTCCTTGCTTTTCATCAGTTCGGGGTTAGAACAGTTAAAAATAATTGCACGCTATTGTTCCGACAGTCAGATTCTTCCTCAGGTCGAAGAAATTGTCGATAACTACCAAAGCATGCTCAACTTTCTTGCTAAAGGTGGAAAAGACAAGGACAGAGCGCAGACGCAGGATGAAATCAGCAGAAAAGCACAGAATATACTGCGGATTGCGCATCGGGATATTCGCTTGCAGACAAAAAACGACATGTACTCTAAGGCTTTTCACGAATTACGGAGCCTGTATGGTACGGAACAGGAAGAAGCGTTACTGGGGAAATTGGGAACATATATGCTACCGGAAGAACAGATACTTACCCAAGACCATTTATTTTTGCATATCTGGACCTCCTCGCTTTGGACGCAAAAGCAGACAGCACAATGGTATGAGTTCCTAAGTCGTCAGACTGATAATGTGAAGATTCATCTTCTTGGCGCGGTATTCCTTTCCATTTGGGAATATTTCGACGCAGAAAAGCTCTCTTTGTTATTCTACTTTACCGATACAGAAAACAAAAAACTAAATGCTCTCTCCGTAACAACGCTCCTTTTTTTGGCAGAGAAATACAAACAGGAGTTATTTCATCACCCAAATTTATACTTATCCTATCAGGAAAAGCATGTCAGGTCTCACATCATAGAAGTTATTACCGAAAAGATGCGTATGCACCAGACCCTTATTGCCTTGAAAGAAGAAGAAAATATAATCTCTTCTTTTTCTCTTTCAATGTCACAAGATGAGATGAACCAGCTGATGGAAAAGAAAATTAATCATCTTCAGAGGATGATTGCTGACGGATTAGACGTAAACCTGAGTAACCGAATGGCACTATGGAACAGGTCCGATTTCCTTCGCGACAACATCTCGCATTGGTGGATTCCCTTCGAGAAAACCTCACCCGCTATTCAGGACCTGCTTTTAGACAAGGATGGGAATTTCAAGGAAAAATCCTACAAAATGCTTGATATACCTAATGAATGCGACATAGACCAATATGCCATGTATTCATATATGACCAAGACAAACCTAAAGAACAATTTCCTTGACATCCTGGCAAAAGGTTTTGAAGAAATTGAACAGTCTTTAGACGGAGATATATACATAGAGGTTAACCATTATAAGGTTACCATGCAAAACCTGTACCGCATCTTTGCTCATTCTCCCTTGAAGAACCAGATAGACAACCCCTTCTCTTGGCAACACCACTTTTGGGAAAACCCCATTTTCCAGATTCAGTTTACAGAAAAAGAACACTTGCATTTAATTCATGCAATGGAATACTCCCAATTTCATACAGAGGTTGTCGAATGGGTGGACTATGTTGGTCGAGAATCCGGTTTCGACTACTTCATGTTGGAAAAAAAAGCATCCAACCTAATGAAACTTGAGAAAGAAGCCCAAGCCATAGAGCCCTTAACACAGATGCTCTTCTTAGATCCAGACAACAAGGACGCACTTCTTATGATGCAGGAATGCTACAAGCGCATAGGAAAACACGAGAAGGAAATGGAATGTATAACTAAGCTGCTGGAAGCTAATCCCGAGGACAAACTGCATATAAAAAATGCTGCCGATGCCCTCATGAAGCTGAAACGTTACGAAGAAGCTCTGTCCTATCTGTTTAAACTCGACTATCTTGATCCGGGCAATCCTATATGTATGCAAAACATCGAAAAATGTGCTCTCATGTTAAGGAAATTCGATGTATCCCAACGATATAGCCACGCAGTCCTGGAGATTCCCGATCTTAAATACAAAGAGGTCGAATATATGAATATCGGCCATGTGTACCTTGTTCAGGGAGACTGGCAAAAAGCACTTGAATACTACAGGAAATTCATATATGAATTTAATCGTTCGTACGAAAACAGCAAGTTAAAACCTAAAGATATATTTCTCAGAGACAAAGAGATTCTGATTGAATTAGGTGTGAGTCTTCCCGATTTTCATCTGATTTTCGACATGATAAGGTTTGAGACATAACCTTACCCAGTTAAAGTAAGCCTTTTATTGACATATAGATGCGGGCCCTTATCCTTCTGCTCTTAGGGAATAATGTAACCCATTTCTCAGGAGTAAGCAGATAGCAATGCTGCTCCACATCTTTCCTAAACACCTCCTGCAGCTCAGCCGTTGTCTTGGGACTGAAGATAAAAGAATTCACCTCGTAGTCGAATTTAAGCGATCGTGCATCCAAGTTGGTTGTACCTATAGTACAGAACAGACTGTCAATCATCATAAACTTACTATGATGAAAGCCCCCTTGATAATAGAACACCTCAGCGCCCCGCTTCATCAACTTCCTCATTTCTATGCCCGTAACATCAGCGTTAGCTTGCCCGTCGCTTTTTTCTGAAACCATAATCTGGACTTTCACGCCACGCGCCAAAGCATCATTCAATGCTTTTCGGATGGGATTGCTCAGACAAGGATAAGGATTAACAATCTGAATCAGATGCTGTGCATTGTTAATAGCCGTACAGTAAGTCTTACGCATCATATCGGGCGAAATATGCGGAATCCTGTCTGTTAATCCAACAAGCACATTGTCACAACTCCGATCTGGACCGTTATATGCCTCAGGTTGAAGAAATTCTCCTGTCACTACATACCACATGCGTTCGAAAATCTGCTCGTATCCCTTCACAATATCACCCAGCAGGCGTATGTGCATATCGCGCCACTCCCCTACTTTTGGTTTTCCATGCAAGTAATAATCAGCAACATTCATGCCACCTGTATAGCAGATACTACCATCAATGATGGCAATCTTATGATGGTCACGATGCCACACATGATTTATCCACGGGAAGCGGAACTTGTCAAACGCCTCAATCTCTATGCCAGCGTCTCGAACCTCATTCAGGAAATCCTTGGATAGCGGCAAATCGCTGTATTTGTTTCCAAAGCCGTCATATATAATCCTTATCTTAACACCTTCATGAGCTTTTCTCTTCAGAATCTCAAAAAGAACACCGCAGATACTGTCTTCCTGAAACTTAAAGTAATCCATGTGAATGAAACGACGGGCTTTTTCAATCTCGGCAAACATATCCCGAAACTTAATGGGACCCGTAGTCAGTAGTCTCACTTCGTTACCTTCATAAAAGGGAATATCCATCTGCCGGAAGTCAGCAATGGTACATTCATCAGACCGCTGTGCATAGCTTACCAGCAGCCCAATAACAAAAAGAAAGAAAGAAAGAAACAGTCTATTTCTCATTTGCGGGTCAAAATTACATCTTTTTTTTTATATATCATGTAGAATCTCGCTCAAAATTGCTACCTTTGCCAAACGAAACACAAAAATTATGTTTTATGAGCAAAGTTGTTATCAATTCATACGAAGATTTCCTGCCATATGTCGGACAAGTATTGGGTGCCAGTGATTACGTAGAACTCCCGCAGGAACGTATAAATATGTTTGCCGATGCCACATTAGACCACCAGTGGATTCATGTAGATGTCGAGAAGGCGAAGGCCGAGAGTCCCTTCGGTCAGACCATAGCCCATGGCTACCTGACCCTTAGCATGCTCCCCTATCTGTGGGACCAGATAATCGAGGTTAACAACCTGGAGCGTATGATGAACTATGGAATGGATAAGATGAAGTTTGCGCAGCCCGTCCTTAGCGGTCAGCATATCCGGATGACTACAAAGTTAGAGGAACTGGCAAACTTACGTGGAGCTATAAAGACTACCATCAAATTTACCATAGAGATTCAGGAGACAGGCAAGAAAGCCCTCGAGGGACTTGCCACCTTTATCTATTATTTCAAGGCATAAGACAGCTTCTACCTTTTTTTCTTTTTATAAAACCGCACATAGTCTATTTGATAGCGGTATGGTAATTCTTTGGGATCTACGCGTCCAACCCAGTGTCCACCCAACTGCATATCTAACAACAGATACATAGGACGGTCGTAAGGATATTGCCTAGGTCCTAATTCCGGTTGTTTGTAGTATGTAAACGTGTGGCTGTCGTTAATGAAGAAGCTCATGCTGTCTTCGTATAATTCAACACTATATACGTTCCAGTCACCACGTCTAATAGGTCCTGTTGTACCCCAGTACTGACTTTTACGTGCAATAGTATCATACTCAGTAGTATATGAGTGAACTGTCTGGTAAGCTATGGTATCATAATTCAGACGCTCCATAATGTCTATCTCTCCACCACTGGGCCAAGGCTCCTCAGGCAATAACCAGGCAGCTGGCCAGGCACCCGAAGCATCATCCATCTTTAGGCAAATATCCAGTCTACCGCGCTGGAAAAACACCTTCCATCTGGTATAGACGCCACCTGTCAGGAATTGGGCCGTATCCTGAGGTAGATAATCGTTCACAAGGCCATAAAGGATAAGTTTTCCGTTCTTCACCTTAAAAAGCCTATCATCCATACTCATATACTTATTCCATTCAGGCGGATTAGGGAAACGTGGTATACGAGTCCACTCATCTGAAAGCTGTTTTCCGTCAAACTCATCATGCCACACCAACTCCCAACCAGGACGGTCCATAGAACAACGTTTCTTGGCACAAGCCTGGATAGAAGATAAAGAAAAAGATGAAAGCCAGAAAAGACCAAGATATAGAAAATTCCTTTTATTCATATCCAACCCTTTCCTTTAAAATATCAGAAAACAGGCAATGTCAGCAACTGTTGTTTTAGGACCAAAGCCATCCTGCGGTGCCCCTCATCATTGGGGTGTAAACGGTCATTCTCTGCATCCTTAAAGAATTGGGCATGTTCATCCATTAGAGGGTATAAGCCACAGAGCGCATTCATGTCAATCACAGGAACTGCCCAGATGTTCCCAGCTTCTTTTACAGACTCCACATATGCATCAATGTATTCGCCGCATTTATTGGTATAGTCCTCACGCGGTTGCCAGTTCTTGTCACCAGCATGAAACTCAGAACGATGAATAGGAGTAAGCAAAACAATCTGCTTATCGGGATACATTCGCTTCACATAATCAAGGGCTTTATTGATACGTCCCCTATAAGTCGAATCGCTCATCACAGGTAAGCGATGCCAACGGTCCACCATGTGCTTAGGTTCACCTATACCGGCCATCACCCTTTCTGGTCTTTCAGTGAACCACTCGCCTATGGGCACTCCAGCATTGTAATCGTTGGTACCGATGAATATCATTATAGCATCCACCTCATCCCCATGTTCAGCATTCAGTTTGTCGGCTTGACGCTGAATGCTGTTCCATTGCCATCCACTCACACCATAAACGTATGGAGTAATGGAAAGCCAGTCTTGTAGAAAGTTCCAATACTTCAGCTTCGAACCATTGTTATTAGGATCAGTTATAGAATCACCAAAATAAGCCACACGCTTACCATTCCAAGGATGAATAACTGACTGAGCATTAGCAGCAACAGCCATAAAGGCAACGAAGAAATAGACAAGAAAACGTTTCATAATATAATTGCTTAGTTGTTTAATAGAGTTTCAAGATTCAGGTTTCAAATTGACGTTTTCATCTTTCGTTGTTAGTTTTCAACTCTAAACAGACCACGTATTTGCTGAAGAACTTCCAAACTTCTTCGCCTGTATCTATATCGTCTGTGTGCCATGTATGTCCGCCTCCGACAACTTCGTAGAGCCAGACATCATATCCCGAAGGACTGCCCGTATAAAGGTGTTTGATAACACGATTTCCGTTTTCTCCACGAATGCTCTCGACACGCTCAGTAACCTCGTGGGTGCAACGGTTCTTAGCTACCCAATATCCAACAGCCAAAGGAACGGGCATGTAAGCTCCCCATCCGCCTTTGTCTTCGAGGTCGCCCGCCCATTCAGAAATACGATCCGCTGTACCATGAACTTCCATCAGAGGAATGGGGTTCTCGGCATCCAGTTTAAGGTACATCCACTCCATTGTCAATCCTGCTATAGGTGCAACTGCTCTGAATGTCTTTTGCTTGGAGTACGCCATTAGATAACACATCTCTCCGCCGTTAGACATACCTGTAAGGAAGGTGTTTACCCGGCTCAGTTTATAGCGTTTCTGTACGTATCGGGCCATCTGGCAAAGGGTCTTCACATCGTTAACTTTCCATCCCTCTTGGAACGGATAACCCACATTCCAACTATTCTGATTCTTGGAATCCTTAAGCCCCAATGGGATGCAAAGAGCAAATCCATGTCTTCTGGCTGGAGCGGCCATAGGATTTTCCTTCCATATTCCTCCGCCATGACCGTGAAGTACGAATACAAGAGGAGCATCAACTTCAAGTCCATCAGGAAGAAGCATGGCGAATTTGCGCCATACGCCGTCTATTTTCAGCGAGTCATTAACATAGCGCTCTCCTCTAACCAAGATCGGGATTATGACGAAGAGCCATAATACCAACAACCATTTATGCCTACTTACAATCATTTTTTATCACCCCGACTAATAGCCCAACTCCCGTACAATGGAACTAATCTTCTCCATTGTGGTAAGACGAGTGGGAACCAAGGGCAGACGGAGCACATTCTCTATCATACCCATCTCGCTGAGCATAGCTTTAACACCAGCAGGATTACCATCTACAAAGAGGAGTTTGAAGAGCTCTGTAAACTTATGATGAATAGTGAGAGATGTACTGTATTCGCCCTTCAGCGCAAGGCGAACCATGCGGCTGAACTCTGAAGGTAACGCATTGCCGATAACACTGATTACACCTACAGCACCAAGTGTAATAAGGGGGAATGTAATACCATCGTCACCACTGATTACATCAAAATTAGCAGGTTTGTTCTTTATGATATCGTCCATTTGGGCAATATTACCGCTCGCCTCCTTGATCGCTACGATATTATCGAAATCACGAGCCAGGCGCAAAGTAGTGTCAGCGGTCATATTAACACCAGTTCTGCCTGGTACATTATATAAAACAACTGGTACCGGACTTGCCTGGGCTATAACAGCATAATGCTGATAAAGTCCCTCCTGAGATGGCTTGTTGTAATAGGGACAAACGCTAAGAATACCGTCTATACCCTTCCAGTCGGAAGTTTTCAACTCCTGTACAACAGCAGATGTATTATTACCGCCACATCCCATAAGAAGTGGCACACGACCAGACACTCGCTCAACAAGGTGATACCTGAGCATCGACTTTTCATCAGAACTTAGCGTAGGAGTTTCGGCAGTAGTGCCCATGATACATAAGAAATCGGCACCACTCTTTATCTGGTACTCTACAAGACGATCGAGAGCTGCTAAATCAATGGTTCCGTCTTTGGCAAAAGGCGTTATCAAAGCGATGCCTAAGCCGCGGAATTTGTTATTTGCCATATGGTTATTATCCTTTATACCTTAATGCGCTGCAAAAGTAATACTTTTTGGACATTTAACCAAAAATGAGACAAGCAAATTCTTGCCGTCTTTGATTTTTATGATTAATTTTGTAAACTGATAAGGTTTTTTATGCTATGACTGAGCAAGAACAGATACTGAAACTGAGACAAGAATTACATCAGCACAACTATAATTACTATGTGCTGAATATGCCTACCATCTCTGACAAGGACTTTGATATGATGATGCACCAATTGCAAGAATTGGAACAACTTCATCCGGATATGGCCGACCCTAACAGCCCCACGCAGCGTGTAGGAAGCGACCTGAATAACGAATTTATAACCGTTCCGCACAAACGCCCTATGCTGAGTCTTGCCAATACGTACAATAGACAGGAGGTTAGCGAGTTTTACGAGCGTGTCAAAGACGGTTTGCAGGGTGCTCACTTCCAGATCTGCTGTGAATTGAAATTCGACGGTCTTAGCATAAGCCTGCATTATGAACACGGAAGTCTGGTAAGGGCAGTAACTAGAGGAGACGGGACGCAGGGCGATGATGTAACACAAAACATTAGGACGATACGGTCGATTCCCTTGCAACTGCCTCATAACGGCGGTTATCCTGAAGAGTTCGAAATCCGTGGTGAAGTACTGATGCCGTGGACCAGTTTTGAACGGCTGAATAAACAGCGTGCAGAGAACGAGGAACCTCTTTTTGCCAACCCAAGAAATGCTGCTTCAGGCACACTGAAAAGCAAGAATTCTAGCGTTGTGGCTGAGCGAGGACTAGATGCATATCTATATTATTTATTAGGCGATGGGATTCCTGGAGATGGGCATTACCAAAATATGGAAGCTGCAGCCAAATGGGGTTTTCAGGTCAGCAAAGCAATGAAGCTGACCGAGACCTTGCAGGAAATTTTCGATTACATAGATTATTGGGATACAGAACGTAAGAACCTGCCTATTGCTACGGATGGTATTGTGCTCAAAGTAAATTCGCTGGCACAACAACGCAGCTTGGGAATGACGGCTAAAAGTCCTCGCTGGGCAATTGCCTACAAATTCCAGGCAGAGCAGGCCGAAACGATTCTTAGACAGGTGGTCTTTCAGGTTGGACGAACTGGAACCGTAACACCTGTTGCCAATATGGATCCAATACAGTTGTCAGGCACTCAGGTGCGGAGGGCAACCTTGCATAATGCTGATGTAATGGCACAGTTGGATCTTCACATAGGAGATCATATCCTGGTCGAGAAAGGTGGGGAGATAATTCCTAAGGTTGTTGGCAAAGCTTGTCCCACAGAACCTGGCTGTCCTAAAATCGACTTCATTACCCGTTGCCCTGCTTGCGGTTCTAAGTTGATTCGCTACGAGGGAGAGGCTGCCATTTACTGTCCGAACGAAACTGGATGTCCACCCTTAATTGTCGGAAAAATTGAGCACTTTGTTTCACGCAAAGCGATGAACATATTCTCTATAGGCCCCGAAATTGTAGAATCTTACTTCAGACAAGGTCTGATCCTTGATGCTGCAGACCTATACACTCTTAAGGCAGAACAACTACTGAACGCTGACAGAAAAAACGAAATAAGCGTAAACAACATACTTGCAGGAATAAGGGAAAGTAAGAATGTTCCATTCGAGCGTGTACTCTTTGCCTTAGGCATACGCTTTGTTGGAGAAATTGCAGCTAAGGGACTGGCTCGACACTTCGGCAGTATGGAAAAGTTATCTAGTGCAACTTTTGAAGAACTCACACAAGTAACTGGTATTGGTGATGTTATAGCAAGAAGCATAGTTAAATTCTTTGCCGATGAGAGGAACATGAAGTTTGTAAGGCGACTGACGGAATACGGCCTTCAGATGGAAATCTCGCAGGAGCAACAGGAGGCCAAATCAAACTGCCTGAAGGACAAAAGCATCGTCATCAGCGGCGTATTTACCCATCATAGCAGAGACGAATACAAGACTTTGATAGAGAAACACAACGGCAAGAACGTTGGAAGTATCAGCGCTAAGACTTCCTTCATCCTTGCCGGTGAGAATATGGGCCCCTCCAAATTAGAAAAAGCGAAGAAACTGGGCATTCGTATTATGAACGAAGAAGAATTTCTGCAACTTGTCGGGGAGGATTAATGTCAAGATAAAAGATTGTTCATTCTTGCCAGATACTTGCCGATAATATCAAACTCTATGTTCACCAAAGAGCCAGGCATTATATTATGGAAGTTGGTGTTCTGGAACGTATAAGGAATGATGCATACCTGAAAGGTATTTTCGGTGGGACGACATACTGTCAGACTGACACCATTAACCGTTACACTTCCCTTATCAACGGTAAAGTAACCGTGTGAGACCATCTCACGATTACTCTGATAACGGAATGTAAACTGGTGACTGCCTTCCTGATCATCTACAGCTATACAGGTTGCTGTCTGATCTACATGTCCTTGGACAATATGACCGTCTAGCCTACCGTTCATTTGCATACTGCGTTCCACATTTACCTCGTCACCCACTTTAAGCAAGCCCAGATTGCTACATTCTAAAGTTTCGCGCATAGCAGTTACCTTATAGGTGTCGTCTTTTATACTGACAACGGTAAGACAAACTCCATTATGGGCAACACTCTGGTCGATACTTAACTCATTTGTAAACGGGCAAGTAAGGGTGAAGTGCACGTTATCTTGGTCGTGCTCTATAGCAACCACACGGGCCAATGATTCTACAATTCCTGAGAACATATTTTCTTTTGGTATTACGTTATATTATTACAGGGGCAAAGGTAGGGCAAAAAACACTACTTGGCAAGCAACAGAAGAAAAAATATGGCAAAAATAAACCTAATTTTTGTAAAGAAGTATAAAAAGGAAGTTGCGAAATGAATCAGAGTGCATATTTTTATCTATCTTTGCACTAAAATTATATTTCATATAATAAGAAAGATTTCCAAGATGACAAACAAAACATTAAAAATTGCTTGTATGCTACTGGGCATTTGTACCAGCATTTCAGCTCAGGAGAGTTGGGGATTGCAGGACTGCATCGACTACGCTCTGAAGAATAACATACAGATTCAGAAAAACAGAGTCAACGAAGAAAAAGGCGATGTTGCTTTATGGAATCGTAAAGGCGCATTGTTTCCCAGCCTGAGTTTCAGCACCAACCAAAATATGGGCTACAGACCCTTTACACAAGTGATGTCTATAGTGCAGGGCGACCAAGTAACCAGTACTAGCAGCAATGTCACCTATCAGGGAAGCTATGGTCTTAATGCTAGCGTAACTTTATGGAATGGAGGTATTAACTATAAGAACATCAAGGAGCAGGCTCTTCAAAACGAAATAACGAAGCTGCAGACAGAACAGAGCGAATTGAGTATTCAGGAACAGATTGCCCAGTTGTACGTTCAGATAATGTACACAAAAGAGGCGTTGAAGGTTAATGAAGAATTGCTGAAGACGGCCCAGACCCAATATGACAGAGGATTGGAAATGCAGAAGCAGGGGCAGATGGCTAAGGCCGATGTGATACAGTTGGAGGCACAGTTAAGCAGTGCCAAATACGACATAGCCAACAGTCAGGCGCAATTGGAAAACTTCAAACGTCAGTTGAAGTCCGTATTGGAACTTGACATCAATAGCGACTTTAATATTAAGGGAGACATTCCTACAGATGAGAAAGTACTTGCTGTTATTCCCAGCAAACTGGATGCCTACAACAGGGCATTGGAAAGCAGGCCTGAGATAAAAGGCGCAGAGCTGGGCATTGAGTCAGCCAATATGCAACTGGATATTGCCAAGCGTGCCCACTACCCCACTATTCGTGCCAGTGCCAGCTTGGGAAGCAATCATTCATCAGGAAGTCAGAACAACTGGGGTACACAGATGAAAAGCAATCTGAATATGAGTGCCGGTGTAACAGTGAGCGTGCCCATTTTTGACAACAGGCAGATTGCTAGCAACATCAGGAACGCCAAACTGAACCAAGTAAATTCACAACTGGATCTTCAAGATAAGAAAACTGCCCTCTCCAACACCATAGAACAATACTGGATCAATGCCAACAGCAACCAGCAAAGTTATCTTGCTGCCAAAGCACGAGTTAAGAGCCAGGAAGCTAGTTACGAGTTGCTGAACGAGCAGTTCCTAAATGGACTGAAGAGTACCGTAGATGTACTGCAGGGACGCGATAATGTGATAAATGCCGAGCAGAGTATGCTGCAGAGCAAATACACAACGTTGCTGAACATGCAACTTCTGAAGTTCTATACAGGCGAAAAAATTGACCTATGACAAAAACGAATAAAAATAACACAGAATATACTAAGATGAGAAAACAAACATTCATCCAGACAGCATCTGTTCTAGTAGCATCCG
>CADAWW010000020.1 GCA_902791675.1 uncultured Bacteroidales bacterium | reverse complement strand
CAGATGTCCGACGATTACCAGATGCGTGGCGGAACGCCTCATCTCGACGGACAATATACAGTTTTCGGCGAGGTAATAGAGGGCTTGGATATTGTCAAGCAGATACAGGCAGTTGCCACCGATAAGAACGATCGTCCCTTGGAAGATGTTGTCGTCCTGAAGATGACGGTTGAGCAATACAGCAAGAAAAAGAAGTAAAAGTCTCTCTCTCGCTTAGAAAAAGATATTTCCTCTATTGCAATTTTTCATTTCAAACTTTGGAATGTATGTTGCAAACTTTGGTATGCACATTCCAAACTTTGGTATGTACGTTCCAAACTTTGGGATAGAAAATTCCTCTCGAACAAACAACTTTTTGCCTGTTGCCAAAATTAAACAAAAACCTCAAAAACCCTCTGGTGCTGTCTGTAGCCGACGCCATCATGGCTTTGCACGCAAAGCACAGACAGCACCAGAGCAAAAACCCCGGCTTTCAGCCTAAAAAATCGTTGCGTGACATCAATGTTCAAAAATTTTAACCGTAAACTCTAAACTCTCAACTCTAAACTCTTATGAGCTGACTCTAAACTCTAAACTCTCAACTCTAAACTAGTTTTAGCCCGAAGGGCGGGGTTTTTTCTTCTGGTTGGGTTGAAATCTCGCAAGAGATTGATGGTGACACAAGGAAAAGAACGCAGACATAACATCAGAGACGAAGTCTCAACCTAAGCAGAAGGGTTTTTGCGGTTTTTGTTAATCAACCACTTTTCAACTAAAATGACGAAGAACCACTTGATTAAGTGATTCTTTGTTGAGAGAGGAATATTCGGAGAAAGGGGCGGTGGTTTTATCAAAATTCCCCATTTCAACGCTATTTTTGCTTTTTTTTGCCTTATCCTCAGCATCTCGCTTTCTACCGAATTTTGATATTTTATTACCATAATTTATGGTATTTTACCAAGATTGTTAAAAAATACTACCATAATTTAATATGTGTTAGGGAAAGTCGGCGTAATTTTGCACTCGAAAAATAATGTCCGAATAACAATAAAACAAAAAACAAATATCAAGTGATGAAACAAAAACAGTTAATCTTTTGCATGGGTTTGAGTGCCATTGCACTCTTCACATCATGTAACGAGCGCGAAATTGATTTGAATCCCAATGGTGGTTCAAGCGAACAGGGCACTCTTATTCTGAATCTGAATGCTTCAACAGATTTTGATCAGACTCGTGCTTTGGACGAGTCAACTTACAGAAACACTCAAAACTACGACGTAAGAGTAATCAATGCCTCAAACGAGAATGTGATTCTGGAGTGCAAAGCATCTCAATTGAGTGCAAATCTGCCTAAGAAAGTTGATATTGGAAGCTATCGCGTAGAAGCTTCCTATGGTACTGAGAAGGATGCCAGCCGTAATGAGTTCTTTATGTACGGCGAGGCCGTTACAACAGTTAAATCAAAGGAAGAGAAATCCATCACCGTTGATTGTACACCCACTTGTGGTAGGGTTTCTGTTGTTTTTGATTCAGACATGTCAACCTATTACACCGACTACAATGTAACTTTCGGTGGTACTAAGAAGCTTGGAGCTAAGACTATTTCCTGGGCCAAGAATGATACAGAGCCTTGGTATATTGCGTTAGACAAGACCGCAGAAACGATTTCTTATACGATTAATCTGACCACTAAGGATGAATACCTTCCTGATGGTTCAAATACCAATAGTGGTACAGCTTCAGGAACATTTACTTTGGAACGTAATAAGGCTCACAAGTTGACTATTACTCCCAACTACATTCCCACAACTGACGGTGGTATGAAGTTGACCATTACAATTGACGATAGTACTAACGACAAGGAAATTACTTGGGAAGTTCCTGTAACTTGGCTTTAATCTCCTGATTTAACTCAATTGAAACGATGTTTAGAATGAAAAATATAAAGAATTCGCTCTTTTTCGGAGCTTTGAGCGTTTTTGCTCTTGCATCTTGTGTAAGCGAGAACGTAGATTTGAATAATGTTGGTAAGGGCGTGGGTGCAATGGAACTTAACGTGGACATTGTTCAGCCCCAGTCACGTGCTACCTCAGAGGTTGAAGATTTTCCTGTTGCCATTTTTGATGCTGAAGGAAATGAAGTTCAGTCCTGGGATGCTGTTTTGGACGTTCCTTCTAAGGTTACGCTGAACGTAGGTAACTATGTCGTAGAATCTCATACACCTGGAAGGATCAGCAAGAAGATGACTTACCCGTACTATAAGGGAACAAAGGATGTAGAAATCATCAAGGGAATCACTTCTGCCGTCGATGTTATCTGCAAGATGGAGAACAGCCCTATTACTGTTTCTTATTCAGGCGATTTCAGGGAAGTGTTTACTTCTTGGGAAATTACTGTTGATGACGGCGAAGGCGGAACTACCGTTCTTTCATTCACCAATAACACATCTACAGCACCTGTTTATTGGTACTTTGGCGAAGAAGGTGCCAAAGAACTAACCGTAAACTTCCGCGGAACAACTGCAGAGGGTAGTACTGTTGTTGCCCGTAACACCTTAACAAAGGACCAGGCTGATGAGAGCTACAGCGACGATCGTCCAAACTTTGTCGGAGGTGATGCCTTAAAGCTGAACTTCAAGCCTGTTGAGTCTACAGACGGTAAGATTAATACAATCGTCATCAATGCTGATGTTACATTTACAGAAACCAACGAGACCATCAACGTGGTAGTAGTAGATAAGTCTGGCATGGAAGGCGGTGGTGACGAACCCGGTCCTGGTCCTGGTCCTGATCCAGGCGTAGAAACGATAACACTGTCTATTCCTGCTCCTGTAACGTTGTCTGCTGACGAATCGGCTACAGCTGATCCTACTTCTGGTGATGTAGCGATGACAGCAGAAAAGGGCTTGAAGAGTGTTAGTGTTAAGGTAAACTCTTCCAGCGATGAGATGATGGAGCAGCTGGCAGCAGTGGCAGACGAATATCCCGGTGTTGACCTCGTAAACGGCTGTGAGGTAGTGGGCAACCAGAATCTGGTAGCATTCCTGGGTAGTCTTGGTAAGGAAATTACCGTACCTGCACAAGGTGACACAAGCTACACATTCCCTGTTGGACAGTTCTACTTGTTCTTAGGTATTCTGCCAGGTACACATAACTTTATCATGACAGTAACAGATATGGAAGGCAATACTAAAACAGGTACCGTTAAGGTTACCATTACAGAATAAATTGCTTTGATTATTGAATAACCTCACTAACAAGAATAGAAAGATGAAAAAGATATTTTCAATTTTAACGATAATTTGCCTGTCTGTATTTGCCGTTTCCTGTAACAACGAGGCAGAAGAGTTAGAACAGCAGAAGGGTTATCTGAAGCTTGATTTCGAGACCTTGGTTTCTACCAACACTCGTGCCGTGACTCCTCTTCCATCTGGTTACAATGCCAGAACCTTGCACGTTACGATAACCGACAGTCAGGGTAATGTGGTTTATGAGTCGCAGGATGCGGCTAATGATAACTACTTTAAGAGTAATATTCTCCTTAGTCCCGACACCTACACCATTACGGCAAACTCTGCTGGTTGGGATGGTTCTGACTCAGGCTTTAATGCACCTTATTATACAGGTTCTACTAAGGCTACTATTAAGAAGAATACACTAACTCAGGCTACAATCACGTTAACTCAGGCCAATGTTAAGGTTTCCGTTAAG
The DNA here is from genome assembly GCA_902791675.1 of uncultured Bacteroidales bacterium. Lineage (GTDB taxonomy): Bacteria > Bacteroidota > Bacteroidia > Bacteroidales > Bacteroidaceae > Physcousia. Next base: position 17,610 of record CADAWW010000020.1, on the reverse strand, counting down.
TTCGACAGTAACTTCAACACTTACTTCACGAATGTTAACTGCTATATCACATCTGGCAATGAAGAGGTAACCATGCGCCGTTTTACCCCCAGTTCAACAATTAGTTCTGTCTACTTCCCCGTAGAATCACTGAACTTTGTGCTGAGTGTAAAAAACAGAGCTGGCCAGTCTTTCACTATGGAGCGTGAAATTACAGATGTAAAGGCCCGCGACCACTTCATTATTAATTATAAGATTGCAGAAGCTGGTTCTATCGGAGGCATAACCGTATACGTTGATGATGCAACACAGTCTTATACATTTGATGTAGAAGTTCCTCGTCAGAGTTCTACTTCTCTCAACACAAAAACTGCTAATGCATTTACTTCGTTCGCATACCTGTCAGGTGCAGTAACAGCTAAGACTTCTGAATTTAGCGATGAGTACCTTACTCTTCAGTGGAAGAAGAGCACGGATGCTAACTGGACAAGCGTTCCTGCTTCTTCACTCACTAAGGGCGAACAGGACAGCTATTCTTATAAGTTGTCTAACCTGACACCTGAAACAGAATACGTTTATCGTATGAACTATAACGATGGTAATACCAATGTAAACAGTAATGAGACAACCTTCACTACAGAAGCTGTGGCTACAATCTATAATGCAGGTTTCGAAAACTGGTATGCTGATGGTAAGATTTCTATCTGTGGTAACGCTGCCGACGGCAAGTATTGGAACTCAAGTAATGCCGGTGCTGCTAACTATATTGGAAGTGTAACCACACAGGATACTTCCTTCAAGCATGGTGGCAACTCTTCTGCTAAGCTTGCTACCGCATGGGCTGTAGTTAAGTTGGCTGCTGCAAGTTTGTTCACTGGTGACTTCATCGGTCTTATCGGAACCAAGGGTGCTAAACTCGACTGGGGTGTTCCATTCACCTCTCGCCCATCTGCACTGAAGGGTTACTATTGTTATACTCCAGGTTCAATTAACCGAGGCAGCCAGCCTTCAGGCGTTGGCGCTCCTGCTAAGAATTCAAACGATGAATGTCAGATATTCTGTGCATTGGTTACAGAAGTGTTCCATGTGGCAAATGCCGAAGCTTCCGGATACCAGATGACGACAGAAATCGACTGGGCAAATGACCCACGAGTAGTTGCCTATGGTCAGATGACGCGTAACACAAGTACTAATGGCGCATGGCAGGAATTCAATATCCCATTGGTTTATCATTCAATGACGAAGAAGCCAACCCATATGATTATAGTTTGCTCAGCAAGCAAGTGGGGTGACTACTTCTACGGATCAGATACCAGTGTACTCAACCTTGACGACTTCTCGTTCGAGTATGGTGAACCTACTGCACAGTAATATGACGAATAAACATAAGAATCATAGTATTATGCTGATACTGCTGCTGGCTTTCATGCCGGTAGCAGTATTCGCGCAATATAATCAATACCCCGTTGGGTCGTACGATGGAGGACAGTCTTATTCGGATATGATTACAGGAAAGACTCCTAAGCCTGTAAGATATAGCCATAATAATAAGGTACGCGAGAATTACGAGAAAAATCTCCAGAAGCGCCACATCCAGCGTATAGACCGTAGTGAGCTGAAGGCTCCGTTCATCCCAAAGGGTATGTGGATGTGCGGTGCGACAGTCAACTACCGCGAGTGGGAGAACGAGAACCAGAACCTGTTGGTGCTGAAGAACCTGAATATGGAGGGACACGTATTCGCTGTTTCTCCCTACGTAGGTTACTTCGTAGCCAAGAACCTGGCTGTGGGTCTGCGTTACACATACAGCCGTAACTACCTTTATCTGGGTGACCTGGATGTCAATCTGGGCGAGGATTTCAATATCAGCCTCGATAATCTTTACTACCTGGAGCACAAGCACGAGGGAAGCATTTTCATGCGTAACTACATGCCGCTCTTCGGAAGTAAGATCTTTGGTGCCTTTGCCGAAGTGCGTGCTACCTATTCGCGTGCCAACGGCAAGAACAGTACGGGTGTTTACAGCGACGACCCTCTGGTAAACTCTCTCGACGGCACTTACGAGACGGTTCATAAGGTACAGTTGGGTATCAGCCCCGGTTTGTGTATCTTTGTGACCGACTTTGCTGCCGTAGAGACCTCTATCGGCGTGTTGGGAGTAGATTATAAGTGGAGTAACTATAAGAATATTCATCCTAATTCTACTGAGTACGAATATGGCAAGAGCCATAGCGGAGGTGCCAACTTCAGGTTTAACATCTTCAGTATTCATATAGGAATGACCTTCTATCTATAGGACCATCAAGGACCCTCTCCCTTCCCCTCCCTTGTAGGGCGGGGAGAAATTTAGATTAAATGATTATAAATAATATCATAGATAAGTTTTTAGCTGTAGCGCATATACTGAAAGTGACTACTCCCCGTCCTACAAGGAAGGGGCAGGGGGAAGGTCTTCTTCTTCTGTTGCCCCTGCTTCTCTTTACCTCATGCTCCATCAAGGATGACCTGCCTTTGCCTATCAGGAAAGCACAGATAACGGCTTTCGAGATAGAAGGACAGTGCGATGAGTCAGGCGAGGGCTATGCTGCGGCAACTATCGACAAGGAGAAGAACACCATCGATGTGTATGTCGACGACAGGGTAGATATTACTCGTCTTCGCATTAGGCGCCTGGAAGCTAACTTCGATGCTAAGATTTCTGTCGAGGATAGTAAGACTTATTTCCCAGAGTCGTCTTTTTATGCTGTAGGAGATGCCTGTCCCGTGCTCGACTGTTCTCACGAGATTACCTTTGTGCTTACCACCTATCAGACCTATCGTTGGACGTTGCGTGTGCATCAGGTGATTAAGCGTGAGGTAGAGGTAGAGAATCAGGTTGGAACAGCAGCCATCGACCCGGTAAACTGTAATGTCGCTGTTTACGTTGCTCCTACGCAGGACCTTAGAACGGTAAGGGTAAATAAGATGATCCTGGGTGGTATTCATGGTAAGATGGAGCCGGACCCCACAGGTCAGACACTCGACTTTAGCATGCGACGTACCTATAAGGTAACTTATGCGTGGTCACAGACACCAGTTACCTGGGAAGTGTTTATTTACAATGCAGATAAAGAGATTGCTACAACAGCTGATGTCTTCCCGCATGCCAATAAGGCTTATGTAACAGGAAATATTCAGAACGGTTCTACTCCTTTGGTTGAATATCGCGTCAAGGGAAGTTCTACTTGGGAGGTTGTTTCACCGGGTCACTTGCAGATTAATACTGCCAGTTACGAGGCTACTATAACATCCCTTCTTCCTGGAACAGAATACGAGTGTCAGGTCTCTGCCGGAGGCGCCTCTTCTGGAATACGTACTTTCACCACAGCTCCTAATCTGCAGTTGGAGAATAACAGCTTCGACAACTGGCATATCGTGGGAAATGGTAATCAGGCACTGTACAATCCTTGGAAGGAAGGCGGTTCCGGTTACTGGGATACAGGAAACCGTGGTGCTACAACCGTAGGTGCCAGCAACAGTACGTATAAGGACGAAGAAGGGCGTGGGCGTTTTGCCAACTTGCAGTCTAAGTATATTGTTATCAAGTTTGCTGCAGGTAACATCTTCACAGGTTCTTACCTGAAGACCGATGGCACAAACGGAATCCTCAGCTTTGGCCGTCCCTTCGACAGCTTCCCCACCAAACTCCAGTTCGATTATTCATTCCAAACCTCCATTGTAAACAGAGGCGGTAACAAATGGGACGAGAAATACTCTCGTTACATCAGCAAGGATACCTACGACAACATGCGTGGCAAGCCCGATTCCTGCAGCGTTTACATTGCTCTTCTGGGCGATAAGGACGAGGAGGAATTCGAGGGTGTTACCTATCCTTTCATCATCCGTACACGTCCCAGCGAGTTGCACCTCTTTGATCCCAATGCAGAGAATGTAATCGCCTACGGTCAGTTTACAAGTGGTGAAGACCAGCTGGAGTGGAAGACAAGGACCATTTCACTGAACTATCATTACAAGTTCCGTACACCCAAGTACATTGTGGTGGTTGCTTCCAGCAGCAAGTACGGAGATTACTTCATCGGAGGCGATGCCTCGTTGCTAAAAATAGACAACATGAAGTTGTTATATGACTGATAAGAAACTAAACTAAATGAGATATATAAATTCCATATTGTCCACCTTAACGCTGCTTCTTGGCATGGCTGTAATCCAGTCTTGCCAGAACGACATGGACGCTTCTGACGTTCAGGGCGGCTTGCATGTTAAGTTGGCCAATGTGTCCTCTTCTACTGTAACCCGTTCTACTCCTGGTGAGATAGGCGCTCCTACTGCAGAAATGTTCCATCTTAAGGTGGAGAATATGGACGGTATGGTAAAGTATGAAGGTCCTCTTACAGACGAAACAGTAAAACTGGCTGGCGGTACATATATCGCAACAGCAGAATACGGCGAGAATCCCATCTTGGCCCTCGACCAGCCATATTATATAGGTAGTAAGCAAGTAACTGTCGAGCCGGATGCTGTTACAGAAGCCAGCATAGAATGTAAAGTGGGCAATGCACTTATCTCCGTAAGATTCGGAGAAAACGAAGAAGAACATGCCCGTTTCAGCCGTTTCTATAGCACCTATGGCCTGAAGGTAAAGGTGGGCAGCTATAATGTTACCATTTCCGACTACCTTCAGGATGCCAGCGCCTATTTCCGTGCAGGGACATCTATAGGATTGGAGTTCACTGGTGTGCTGAAGGAAACCGGTCAGGAGGTTAGTCTTGACTTGGATGTATCCGAAGTTACCGGCTTCCCCCAAACATTCCAGGCTGCAGACCATGCCATCGTTACGCTGACACTTCCCGAACCTCAGAGTGCTATGGTTGTATCCATATCGGCATTCGAGATGCAGGAAGCCATTATGGACGAGACCATTCCTCTCAGTTGGTTGCCCATTGCTGTGGCTTTGCCTGAACATCAGTACGATCGCAATGGTACTTTGGTTGGTACTAACATCACCTTCCCCAATGCCTACCCGGGTTCTACATGGAGGGCTGTTGTCACCAACTCGGCCGGAAAGGTTGTCCGTGCTGTTCAGGGAACCGGTAATCTGCTTTCGGATTACACCAAGAATGACGAATGGCCCTATCTGCCTGCCGGACAGTATCGCGCTACCTATTATATTATAGAGAGCGAGTCGGAAAGTCTGGCCAACTCGCGTGATTTTGTTATTCGCAGTCCCAAACTCACGGCGACAGTTGATGCCTGGACATCCTATGACAAGTACTTGGCTGGTGATATCGAAGCAGCCAATGAATGTACCAATAGCACGGCATACGGCTTCAAGAAGCAATTCTCTGTGGCACAGTCTTTGGCCAACAATGACAAATACCGTAGCCTCTATTCGTTTACAGCAACAGTCGACGGAAATGCCATTCCCATCAATAGCAACGAGATTACCGGTCTTTCCTTTGCTGCCCATACACTCAAGGTTACTGGTACTTTCGACGGAGCGACGGCTACAGCTCAGAAGACTTTGCAGATTACCGGCTTGCCTTACGATAGCGATGCCAGTAAGTTTGCCGGCTGGACAGGTGGCCGTTGGAGCGATGACGGTGACTCCGGAGAAGCTCAGGCTCGTGAACCGGGTATGCCTTGCTATCTTTTCACCTCCACCATCTATACGCCTAAGTTCCATGTTCCTGCCAACATAAATTACACGATGTCTTGGAGCGTGTGGTTCTATGCCCTTTTCATGCGAAACACTAACTATGGATGGGTGGCCGATACCAATACGCAGCCAAGTGGCAAATCTGCTAACCCAGCCAACCATACCTGGACTTCCATGAACGATGTTGGTACACTTAGGGCTTCTGCGCCTTATTTCGGTATGACGCACGAGTCAGCCTATACTTGGGGTATAAATATGTTTAAGATATTGTATCAGTAAACCTATAATGAAGAAGATATTATACATACTCGTCAGCATCCTTTGCCTTACGGCCTGCCAGAATACGGAGCAAGCACCCGAGGTCAGGACTGGTACGCTTAATCTGGATCTCTATCCAGGTCCCAGGCCAACCGTCAAGTCCCGTGCCGGTGTCGACGATGTGTTGGCAATCCGCATTACCCGCAAGGATGGCAAGTATTTTGTCGACGGGCGCGAGCACATAGACTATAGTGCCGGCAATGTGCCAAAAATCCTGAACTTGGAAGAGGGAACCTTCATAATCCATGCTTATTCCCAGAATCAGGACACATGGCGTACCGAGAATGGCGGAAAGGGTGGTGCCTGCTATCTGGGCGATACCGAGGTGACCGTTGCTTACGATTCCACTTCCTACTGCAACTACGAGGTGCCCATGACTAACTATGCTGTAACGCTAACCTTGCCCGAGCTCTTCCACGATCTCTTCTCTGCTTACACATTTACGGTAGCCAGCGGAGGTCGAAGCATCAATTTGCAGGAAGGAGAGAAGGCTTATTTCTCACCTTACGATGAAGGTTTCACGTATAAGCTCTCAGCCGTCAATATCGATGGCGACCAGCATAGCGCCTCTACCATTCTCTATACCGATGTGCAACGTGGCAAGCTCTACAACCTACGATACAGTTTTGCCAGCGGAAGCACAAGCGGAGGCATAGATATTGTCATTACCGACGACACGACAACAGACGATACAATTATACAATTCTAACGCAAATATCACATATAACTAATAACCAAATGATTTAAATAACATATGATGAAAACAATTAAACAAATTCATCTTCCACTCTTCGCCTTGCTATATGCAGGCGTGATGGTTCTGGCCTCATGTGCCAACGAACAGGATCCTTTTGCTTCCTCAGGACAGAAGACCGAGGACGGAATGGGAACCTTGGAGATTAGCTTAGAGGGTCCCGCTGCCACTCGTGCCACAACCCCGGTTTCTGCAGAAGAGGCCGGGACGTACCTGATTACTATTTTTAAGGGCGCGGGCGAGGTTATAAAAGAGGCTACACCTTTAAATGAGTTCCCTTCTTCTGGTATTACCCTAAATGCCGGTTATGGTTATTCCCTTATGGCAGAGAGCTGTTCAGAGTCTGATGCTGAGATGGCCGAAGAAGCAGGTGACGAGAATCACATCAAATGGGGTAAGAAGCGTTTTGTAGGCAAATCGCAGTCTTTTGCTATTATTGCAGGCGAGAGAACCTCGGTTTCTGTAACCTGTAAAGTTGCCAATGGCGGTATAAGTGCGTATTTCGACCCCACTGTTACAGGCACTTATAACATTACTATTACAGATGAAAAGAAAGGAACGATTGTCTTTGATGCCAGCAATAGTGATCATAAGAATGGCAACAAGATTGAAAAGGGAAAGACAGCATACTTTAATATTCCAGAGGAAGGTCGTACTATCCATTATAGCGTGACAATCGGAAATGTAACCAAGGAATTTGATCAGGAGCTCGAAGTGGCTAAGATCAAGCGCTTAACTGTAAGCTACAACTCAGGAACGTTCTCACTTGACATCAAAGTCGATGATGAAGAATTGTATATGGAGGACGATGTTACAGTTAAGCCAGATGACTCGATTAAGGATTATGTTCCGGAAGTTACTACCCAAAATGTGTATGTGGATGGTGAACTGGTGGGCACCACTCTCTCTGCCACAGATCCTTCTTATTATCGCGATGATGCTGGTGCTACGGAGTGGTCGGCAGTAGTGAAGAATGCCAGTGGCGAAACCGTTCGTACCTTGTCATCTGGCAAAGGAACCCTCACTTCTGGGGCTAACGATGCCAACTGGCCTTATCTTCCCATGGGCAATTATGTGCTGGAATATACCTTCGAAAATTTCAAGGGTATTGTGGAAACAAAGCAGACCACCTTCAACATCACGGAGCAGCCCGACTTCCAGGTTACTTTGAATGCATTTACCACTTATAGTTATGCTGCAGCCGGGAATCTTACTGAGGCAAATAAGACAGCAAATACCTTTAAGATTATGACTCCTACTGTAACCGTTACAGGTATCTCTGATAAATTATTGGCGGATAAGTACAAGGATAAGTACAGTCTTACTACTACCTTCAGGAATGTAAATAAGACTAATCTTAAGGTTGCAACTTACAGCGATATAACAGATCAAGCAACTGGTACCTATAACCTCAGTGCAACTGCCGCCTTTGCCGGTCGCACCATTAGTGCCAACAAGACCGTTTACATTACTGGTATTCCTTATGAAGCAAATCCTCCAACTACAGGTAATGGTTGGTCGAATCCTAAAGGTACTGTTAAGTGGAATTCTGATTATGCGCGATTGGGTAACGCTGCAGAAGCCTCAGAAGAGCGTATTTCCAAGTCATTCTATGCTCCTGGCAATGTCAATGTATCTGCCTATGTTAAGGCGGAGGTTAATGGTGCTACTGCAGGTACTACATTTAAGTTCTATGTTGGAGGCGTAGCATTGCTCGAAAAGGAAGCAGGTTTCTGGGGAGTAGAGAATGCTGAAGGTACTGTGGACGGAACTCTCACCACATCCAATAGTACAGTAGACTGTACGAACAGCTATGGTTTGGCTAGCACACATTCAAAAGTTTATAAGGTAACAGTTCAGTACAGATAAACAGAAATAAAGAAAGAGCAATATGAAAACCAAGATTCAATATATAATTTTGCTGGCAGTAACAGTGTTACTGGCTGGCTGTAATAATGAGCAGGACCCATTCAATGTGTCTTCCAATAAGGGGTCTTTTGCCCTGAATCTGAATAACGGGGTAATTGTAGTAAACGCAGAGACTCGTGCTGAACCTCGAACCCTCTCTGCTTCGGAAGCTGCAGACTACAATCTTATGGTTTACCAAAACAGTATCGAGCTTTGGAATCAGAAGCAGAAGTATAAAGACCTTAGTTCGTACAATATGCTCAGCGTCGGTAGCGGTTATGCTGTATATGCCGAAAGCTGCACGGATGCAGAAGCCGAGACTGGTTTTGGTTGTCCGCGCTATGCAGGCAGATCGGAGTCTTTCGAGATTGAAGCAAACAAGACTACTCCCGTAAGTGTTACTTGCGAACCTACCAATGGCGGACTTTGCGTAGTATTCGATGAGAGTTTTACAAAGGTCTTCGGCAGTTATTCTGTGACGACAACGGATGACCGTAAGCTTCGTTTTGATAAAGACAACGGAGCCATCTTCGTTAAAGAAAATGGGAATGACAAACGTCAGAGCGGTGCAGTTGCTTATTACAATTTTGATTCTTTATCTGACGATGGAAAGAATGTTGAACTCGAAATCCTTGCCAAGGGAGCTCAGACAATTACCAAGAGTGTTTTGATAAAGAAAGGTAAGATTACCCGTTTTACGGTTAAAGGTGAAGATTATGGCCAAGGCAGTAATACAGGTACTATCGACATAGTGATTGGTTACGACGATGATTATGGAACGGATGATAATTCTATAAACGTTGATTAAGTTAGCTTATTAGCTTAAAAGGTTAAAAAGTTAAAAGATTAAAATATAATTAAAATACAATAAAAATATGAAAAAGACTATCCTTTTCGCAAGTGCAGCCCTTGCTGCCTTAGCTTTCACTTCCTGCTCAAACGAAGTGGATCCATTCGATTCTCTTAATGAAGAGAGAGCAACCATCAATTTGAACATCACTAACGATGATGAAATTTTAACTCGTGGTACAAATTCTATCACAGGTGATGGTTTGTCTGCATGGTTGATAAAGGTGGGAGATAATGCATGGATTGCTGCAAATACTGTACAAGAAAAATCATATCCAACAGGTAGTTATACGATAAAAGTCGGTCAATATCAATCTTTGGCTGCAGCTATGCCAGACAACGATCCAGGTCATCCGTATTACGCAGCAGAAAAAAGTGTTAATTTACAAACAGGTGCAAACTCGGTGACATTCGAGTGTGGAACTGCCCAGAATGCTAAGCTCACTGTTAACTGGAGTGGGGCAGCAAGCAATAGTGATATTAGTGTCACCAGTGTTGGAGTAAAACAATATAATGATCCTGAAATAACAACCCCCGACGAAGAGAAACTTCTTCGTACTTATTCTTATACCTCCGGAGGTTCGGCTTATTTTTACGCAGGACAAAAGGCTTTTTGTACAATCAATTATTCGTATAAAAGTACACCAAAAACGGCCATTGTAAAAGTTTTATCTGCACTTGCCGCTGCTAAAGAGTACAAGTTTAATATAAATGCGAATACAAATGGGACTATTACAACCTTGACTATTACATACGATGATACATTTGATAGTACAGGTGACCCAACTGTTGTTACAATCGATGCTGCAACAGGTAATGAATATAAAGGTAACTAACTCATAAATACTAAACCGAAGTATGCCAAAGCGGTGAGTTCTTGACGTCTGAATTCTGGTACGGTAGAGAATCTTTATTCGCTAGTTAGAAAAATAATTCTCTCGTTACGGAAAAAGTTTCCGCTCGCTACGGAAAAAGTTTCCGCTGGTTACGGAAAAATAAAGGCATCCCTTGCCGCTTTGACATACTTAATATAAGAAAGACCCCACCCCAACCCTCCCGAGGGAGGGAGAAAGGTTGGCATAAAACAAAATAGTTAGCGTTATCGTTGAAATTAGATGAAGAGTACAACATATAGTATAAAGGTCTTGCTGCTGCTGACAACAGTAATGTTAGCTGCTTGCGACGTGGAAGAGTTCCCTCTTATGGAAGAGCGTGCTCAGACAGGCCGTATTGTACTCTCCGTTCCAGAAATCCAACTCTACACAGAAGGTGGAACCAGAGGCGAAGGCGATAATGTAGTCAATGGCAATATCGGCGACTACACTTATACCTTGAATGATGAAGCTGGAAACTTTATCCAAGATGTTACCTTTGAAAATGGTGTTGCCATCATCCCCGCTGGCAAATATACACTAACCGCCACCAGCATTACAGCTCAGGATGAAGCCCCCTGGTATCAGGGAACTTCCGACGAGTTTACTTTGACTGTTGGTGGCTCAGAATCTGTATCAATAGATTTGGATAAACCAAAGAATGTAGAGATTGTCGTAACCTTTGATGACACTTTTACAGCTCTCTACACAAACTATTCCGTAACTATAGGCTCAAAATCAGTCTATGCCAATGGCAACCTCTATGCTATGCCAGATTCAGAAGGAAAAGTTTCCTATACCATTAAGGGCACTGCCAGGCAGGGCTCTCATGTAACAGACATTCCTGCGGAAGGCACTCCTCCAGGCACTATCAGCGTAGTTGCCGGCACCAGCTATTCGCTAAATATAACCGCCAAAGCCATAGATGATCTCCGTATAGATTTTGGTGACGGCCCACACTCTGGCGAGTTCGATACCAAAGAATATCGCCCACTAAACTAGAATAATGAAGCAAAAGCTACTATATATAATTCTGATGATTCTCTGCGCCCTCGCGTGGAGCGGTGAGGTGTGGGGAGAAACTGGTTATAAAACCGAGACACAAGACGGTTCTTTCAGCACGTCTGGAGGAACGATGTGTAACATCTGCAAAGGAACCCTTAAAAATGAAACTACAATAACCACCGATTTTTACGATGCAGGCACAAAAGCGACTGTTACTTTTAGTCTATCTGGAGGATCAAACTCAGGAAATAACATCGAAATTGATGGTAGTACAACATATACTTTAAGTTGGTCTATCTCATCAAATTTTACAATGGAAATGACGGCGTTCTCTTTGGAAGGACGAAGTGCTGCGGGCACAACATGGAATAGACCGACTTATACGATTACAGCGGGTGGAAAATCTAGTAGTTCGGAATGTTACGCGGCTGCTGGTTCTTGGAAGACCGCATCGCTTAGCGGCTTTAGCGTATCTGGTACTTCCGGGTCTTTGACTATTACAACCGACCGTACAAAGGCTGCTATTTTCTACATTCATTCTCTTTCTTTCACCTATACTGTTTCTCACCAAGAGCTCATACTTACAGACCTTAATACTGCTATTACAAATGCCACAAACCTACAGAATAGTCTTAGCAACACAACCTTAAAGGGTTATATGACCACAGCAATTAGTAATGCTAACACCTTCAAGGAAAGCTGTAGGTTTCCATCATATATTGGTAATGTCGAACCCTCAGATGTTGACAATGCCACAGCTAAGCTAAATGCTGTCAAAGATTATGTCACAGCCTTGAACACAGCCTTGTCGTATGAACGCACAAGTGTTCCAGATGCTGTTTACAATAAGTTGAGACAGTATTATGGTAATACACCTGTTGACCCCAATACTAAAACTGCGACAGATCTTACTAATACCTATACAAAGAATTTGAATGCAGCCATAACTTTAGCTGAGAACACAAAGGCAGCTTATGCCACTGCTATAAGTCACTACAATGCAGCCGTTACGGAGAACACGACTAACCATAATAGCAACAGCACGATTGCTACCGAAATACAGAATGCAAAGAACGATTTAGAAGCTTCGACAACAGTAGAAGCAATTACCACCGCTCAAAACAAGTTTATTGCCATTAAGGCGAAACTTGAAGCCATTACTGCCTTCAATACGGTAAAAGCCACAGCTGCATCATACGAAAAAGACAACATTCCTGATGCAGTCCATGTTTTGTTACATCAATACGACAACGATAATCCGTATGACGACTATGCTACTGCTGATGTCGTTAATGCCAAGAAAAGCAAATTAAAGGAAGCCATTGCAGCAGCCAAAGCAACAACGACTCCCTATCTTACCGCAAAGAACACGACCTTGCCAGCCAAACAGTTACAAAGTGATAATAACAACCCAAGTGGCATAGCTGACGAGGATATTGATGATGCATATGATGCATTGGAACTTGCCACAACGACTCAAATGATTAATAATGCAATAGCTCTGGTTAAGAACTTCGATTCCATCAAATTCAGTGGTGCAACATCTATTGCTATGGGAGGAAGCATTACAAATCCTGCCTCTGCAGATTCAAAACGTTCAATTTCATATTTGGTGCCTAATGGCACGACGATAATGAATATTGATGACAACAGCAAAACGTTGAATGCAGTTGCTCCAGGAAAAGTAACAGTAACTGCAACTACCTGTTCTACGGGAGATGGTTACTATAAATGTGATAAAACACAAGAATATGAAATCCTGCCTGTGTTCTATTTCTCTGTTGACGCTCAAGTAGGTACAGGAGGCGGTGGTTCTGTCTCACTGGAGGGATATCAGCCAATAGTTACTGGAACTGCATATAATACACCCTCGGCTTCCCTCAATCTTAAGTTCAAAGCTACGCCGGATGATGGATATGTGTTCTTAGGATGGGGAACCACTGCTGGTGCAACCAGTTATGAACCGGGGGGAGGAGAAACCTATGAACTCCAACTGACGAATGATGTTTATGGGCAGGAAAATGAAGTGAGTAAAACATTATATGCCATCTTTGCACCTCAATTCTTCTTCTCAGCTACAGTTGAAAAGAACCGCGAAGGCGGTGTTGCAACAGCATTTGTTGTTGATACAAATATAACAGGTTCCCCTGGTGATGAGTCTGCCTCTACTATAGCTTCATTCTCGGCTTCTGCTACGAAGGACTCTTACGTCTTCATGGGCTGGAAGGCCTCGCTGGATGCTAATAGCTATGTATCAGATGAGAACCCTTACTTCGTATCACTCAACAATAGCAATCCTGGTTCTGCTAATGAGGTCAACAAAACATTATATGCCATCTTTGCACCAATCTATAATTTCTCAGCTACAGCAGAGATAGGTAGTATTGCTGGTGGAACTGCTACTGTAACAGGTTATGATACAAGTATAGAAGGGGCTCCTGATGCCGAGGAGGAAACTACAACAGCAACTTTCACGGCTACAGCTGCTAGTGACTACAAGTTTGTAGGATGGAGCAAAACTGAGGACGGAGATATAGTATCCACGGAGAATCCATATTATCCAAACCTTACCAATGAAAACCCAGGAACGACAGAGAGATTGGCTCTCTACGCTATCTTCAAGCTGTCTCGCATACATTTATATTCTGATACAGAACCAGACTACCAAGCAGGAGAATATGACGAAGTACAGCTTCACCGCTCTTTCAATAAAGGTTATTCTACCATAGCATTGCCCTTCAATACTACGTTGTATGAGTTGACAGGACAACAAAGTGCAGAAGATTGGGTGGCACAACTGAGTGTGGTGACATATACCGCGGCGGACAATGGATATACGTTGTACTTTAAAAAGACGGGAAACGGTGAAGACGCTGATGGTGGTATCATCTTAGCGAACAGGCCCTATGTGCTGCATCTGAGCAAAGCAGTGGTGAACCCCGTATGGGAAAATCAGGCAGTTTCTGCACCTTCGACTTCGTATGTTGTTCAAGCTGAAAAAGGTTATCGTAACAATGATAATGATAAATACAGTGCGTGGAAGATGCGTGCTAACTATGAACCCGGTGAGAGCATGAACGGGAGATACGGTATCGTGAACAATGCGCATCTTGCGGATGATCCAGATCCAGAGCATCCAGGTGAATCTGAGAAGACCCGTTTTCCCGATGGTTGTCTGAAACTGGGTGGCAATGGTTCCACACTGAATGCCTTTATGGCCTACATAGAAGGCCCTACGTCTGCACCAGTTAAGGCTGCTTACTTAGATGATGATGATAATGCTGATGGCTTGCTGGAGTTGCTGACGGGAGAAAGCATAGACTCATCTTCAGAAAGTGTGTATGACCTGCAAGGCCGCAAGTTGCCAAAGGCTCAGCGAGGATTAAATATTATAAGAGGGGCTGACGGAGTAGTGAGAAAGGTGATGAATAATTAAAGCCTCCTCCATCTCCCCCAAAGGGGGAGGGAATAATGATTTTTGAAATAATAGAAAGTGAAAAGATATAAGGTTTATACGGTACTGATTTCGGCTTTGCTGACATTTCTGATGGTAGGATGTCAGGCTGAGGGCGATCCCTTCCAGACTCCTGAAGTTCAGGAGGGGGAAGGCCGGATAGCTATAAACGTGGCTGCGGACAGTAAAATGCAGACACGTGCAGCTAAGCCGTTGACAGAGGAGCAGAAGAACCAATACCTTATTACTGTAAGGCAGGCAAATGTGCTGTATGTGGATGCTAAGGTGCTGAGCCAGCTTACTGAAGCAGACCTTACCGTTCCTGCTGGTTACGGCTATTATGTGATGGCTGAAAGTTGCAGCGAGAGGGATGCGGAATCCAAACCTACCATATACGGACAGCCCCGATTGGTGGGTACATCGGCCCTTTTCCCCGTTGTAAAAGGCGAGACGTCAACAGCTGATGTGCTCTGCACCCCAGCTAATGCAGGTGTGAAGGTGAGAGTGGACGATACTTTTGCCGAGGTGTTCTCTACATACGAGATGACAGTAAAAGCCGGTTCACGCCAACTGACTTTCAGCCCCAGCAACGCCTCGACCATCGGCTACTATAACGTACCTGAAGCAGGGCTCAACCTTACTTATCAGTTAAGAGCTATCCGCATAGATGGAGGAGAACCGGCTACGGTTTCCTCTACAGTTGTCATGCAACAGGGTATGATTACCCAATTGTCGCTGCACAGCACTCCCAAGGGTACTATTCAGCTAGGCATAACCTACGACGATACCTTCGAGACAGAGGATATAGAAATGATTATTGACCCCGAAGCAGATAGGTTGGAAGCTGATGCAGAGCAGGAGACAGATATTCAGTTGTAGCCTCCTCGTGCTGTTGCTGCTGTTCGTGGAGTCAGCCAATGCGGCTACCATAACAGGCGCCAAATACACAGAGACGAGGATTACCTACCAGAGTGTGGATGTTGGGAACAGGCCTATCACACTCAGCGCAGTATTGTATTATCCCATGAATACCAATCTGCTGGGTAGTATTACTACGCATAAGGTCATTAAATATATCTTCCTAAACAACCATCCTACCATAACAGACGATGCTTCCTCACCAAGCGGGGGCGAGTCTCCTGTGTCTTCGGTCAGCTATATGACCAGTGAGGATGCTTTGGTGGTATGTCCTGACTATATCGGATACGGAGAGACGAGGACAACCATCCATCCCTATCTTTGTCAGACGCTGACGGCAAGGAATGTGGTGGACTGTCTGAAGGCTGCCATAGCAGATGCCAAGACAAAGACCAGCTTCGAGAACGGCTACTATACCATCAACTGTGGCTATTCGCAGGGTGGCGGTGTGGCGATGGCTGTCCAGCGCTATCTGGAGACAGAGGCTGACGAGGCAACACAACGTCTTGTGAACCTGCGCGGAAGTATCTGCGGAGCCGGCTGTTACAACCTGTCTCAGATTATGGATGACTACGAACAGCGTACCAGTATCTCGTACCCCTTGATTCTTCCCTTTACCATACAGGGTATGAAGGAAGGATATGCCGAGGGTTGCATGCGAGGCATTACATTAAGGGACTGCTTTACACAGAAGTTCTGGAATGCCGGTGTTATAGATAAGTTGAATGCCAAGCAGACGAATGTGGATGACCTGAACAGCGAAATCATATCGCTGATGGGTGGCAAATGCAGCTTCTACGATGTGATAAGCGAGGAGTTCAGGGACCGTACATCAGCCATGTACCGTGCTATACAAAAGGTGCTGAAGAAGAATGACCTGATAGATGACGAATGGGTGCCCAGCCATCCCATCGTGTTCTATCATTACAGTCAGGACGAGGTGGTGCCTTTTGCCGGGACGCAGCTGGCGATGACCAAATGGCAGAATACGGGAATGGTAACACTGAAGAAGGCGGAGGATATTACCGATTATGGTGCCTGGAATCTGGCAAAACTGAAATATCCCAATCTCGGACAGAACCATCGTGACTACGGTACGTGTTTCTATCTGGCTGTCTTCGACGGTCAGTTAACACCTGCCAAGAAGACGGACGGCTATATCAGCACACAGGCCGTAACGGGTGAGGACCGCCATGAGATGATGCTCAACCTCCCTGCAGGTCATTGGAACATGGTGACGTTCGACAGTCAGTTGGACGGCTATTATTTTGGTGCGGATGCCCTGCGCTACAAAGTGGCTAAGACGGTGCAGGACGGACACAATGTGGTGCGTCTTTCTGTGATGACAGACGATGAGGATTTCCTTTCGGGAATAGATTATCTGATTTGTCCTGATGTGGCAGCAGAAAAGGTGACGGCTATGCGCCCTGGTCTTCAGGTTCCTGTCAACAGTAACGTAACACCATCGGCATCGGACGATCTGGCTGTTCAGACAACGATGACTATGGTGGGGAATCAGTCCTATTCAACGCTTTATACGCCTTTCTGTGTAGATGTTCCTGTAGGCATGGAAGCCTACACGGCCCAGTTGGATGGCGACAAGATGCAGTTGGTGCAGTTGGTGGATGGAGTGATTCCTGCTATGACGGGTGTTGTGCTAAGAGGAGAGGTCGCAGGTAACTGCCTGTTTACATATAATGCCAATGCTGATGTGAATGCTGCCAGCGAACTGTCGGGTGTTCTGTGGGATACACCTAAGGAAGGTAATGTGCTGACATTGAGTACTACCACAGGGCAAAAGGTGGGTTTCTATAAGTTTACGGGTAATACACTTACGGGAGGCAAGGCTTTCTATCAACTCTCCGAGGGGGCCAGTACCAAGGGATTTGCTCTTTCC